>NZ_BAAGZJ010000114.1:0-21518 GCF_054778635.1 Nocardiopsis nanhaiensis | reverse complement strand
CAGCCGCCCTCCGCCGCCCGGACCTCGCGGCGGGCGCTCAGGGACCGCGGGCGGCCGCGCCGCGCGCCGGGCTCGGAATCGCCCTCCCAGCCGGTGACCCTGGACGGGTCCAGACCCAACAGGTCGAGGGTGCTCTCTCCCGCGCTGACCGCTTCGATGAGCTCCTGTTCGCGGGAGAGGCTGCTCATCGTCTCGGCGATGATCGTGCTCACCTGCCCGCGGGGCAGGCAGACAACGCCGTCGTCGTCGGCGACGATCCAGTCGCCCCGGCGCACGGACAGCGGAACGGGGCCGGTCGCGTCCATGCTGACCTGCTGGCCGATGGAGCCCCCCGCGTCGTGTCCGGCCTCTCTGACCGCGACCCCGGCCCCGAAGACCGGGAGCTCGCAGCGGGCGATCGCGGCGATGTCGCGCACACAGCCGTCCAGGACGACCCCCGCCACACCGGCGGTCCGTGCGGCCACCGCGAGGATCTCGTCGACGTAGCCGTATTCGGGCTCACCCGCCACGTCCACCACCAAGGCGGATCCCGGGGGCGCTTGGGCGACCGCGACGTGCAGCGCGAGGTTGTCGCCCGGAGCACAGCGCACCGGAAAGGCGGTCGCGGCGAACGCGGCCCCCGGCCAAACGGAGAAGAGGTGGGTCCCGAACGGCCGACCGCCGCATCGGGCCAGTGCCACCGTGCCCACAGCCGTCAAGGTCTTCGCAAGCGCCACGTCAGCCTCCATTACACCCGCGCCCGGTGCGGTCGATTCGGACCGACCCCCTCCATACTCACCGGTAACTTAAGCGTCACGCAAGGCATACCAGCCCGAAACACGTAAAAATGTTACCGCCGGTTACAGATAACACCGAGCGCACCCGAAAAGCTACCCCCCGTGTCGCACCCCAGGCACGCCAGGGGCCGCCCACGGTCGACCCAGTCCGCGACCAACGGCCATTCAGCAGCCGGTCCGCTGGCGAACCTACGCGGCCGCGCCCACTCAGCTGACGGCGGCGACCGCGTCCAGGGCCGCGCGGGCGGCGGCGACGTCGTGCACCCGGAATACCCGGGCCCCCTCCCGTGCGGACACCGCCAAGGTGGCCAGCGTCCCGTCACCGCGCTCGGTGAGCCCGGCCTCGAGGGCCTCCCCCACGAAATCCTTGTTGGAGACGGCCACGAGCACCGGCCAACCGGTGGCGGCCAGCTCACCGAGACGCCGGGTGAGCTCGAGGGACTGGTACGTGTTCTTACCGAAGTCGTGAGTGGGGTCGATCATCACCCCGTCGGAGCGGACCCCCACCGACACCGCGCGTTCGGCCAGGGCACACACCCCGGACACGACGTCGGCGACGACGTCACGGTAGTGCACCCGGTGGGGATCGGTGCGCGGCGCCAACCCGCCGCTGTGACTGCACACCAGCCCGGTGCCGAACTCCGCTGCCACCTGGGCCAGCTCCGGGTCGGCCCCGGCCCAGGTGTCGTTGATCATGTCCGCACCGGCTTCGGCGCAGGCGCGGCCCACGGCGGCCCGCCAGGTATCGACGGAGATCACCACCCCGGGGTGGCGGGCACGCAGCTCCCGCACGAACGGCACCGTGCGGCGGATCTCCTCCGCCTCGTCGACGTGCGCGCCGTATCCGGCCTTGACCCCGCCCACGTCGATGATGTCCACGCCCGCGGCCACGGCGTGGTCGGCGGAGGCCAGCGCGGCGTCGAGGGCGTAGGTGGCGCCCTGGTCGTAGAAAGAGTCGGGGGTCCGGTTGATCACCCCCATCACCGCGTACCGGTGCCCCTCGAACGTCTGGCCGCGCAAACGCAGTGTCCCTGTCCCCTCCGGCGCCGCCGGCCCCTCCGTCACCATGAACCCATCATGGAGCACACGGAAAGCAGGAGGCCACATGGCCCGCGCGGAGCGGGGACGGAGCACTCGTGGGACCCCGGGTTGTGGGGGTTCGGCGTGAGCGGGGGCCCGGCTCACGGCGGTCTCGGATCGAGCGGGGGCTCGGCTCGGGTCCGGTTCAGTCGGGGACCCAGCCGCCCGAACGCTCGCCGCCCCGCCGCTCCTTGCGCACCTGGAGGTGCTCCCAGGTCTCGACGTGGCCGACGTACGCGGTCCCGCGAACGGTCTCCAGAGCTTCCACCAGCTGCTGACGGTCCGGCGCGGTGAGCGTGCCGACCACGTCGTAACGGCCGAAGCCACTGGCCAGGAAGGAGATCCTGGACAGATTGGCCAGGCCGGTACCGAGCGCGTCGGCGTCGCCACGGCAGCGCAGGCCGAAGCCGATCTGTTCGTTGGCTCCCACCGCTGACGGCTCCACGAGCGCGGTCACGTGGACCACCCCCGAATTGAGCAGGCGCACCACCCGGGACCGGGCCGCCGCCTGTGACAGGCCCACCTGGCGGGCCAGGTCGGCGTACGAAGCGCGACCGTCCTTGAGTAGTCGGCGAACCAGACGCCAGTCCAAGGCGTCCAACTCTATGTCGCGTAGTTCCCTCACGCTGCTGTGGGCGTCCTTGTACACGGCGTTGGCCCGGAAGACCTCCGCGCCGTCCACACCGGGCAGCGAGCGCAGGTCGGTGAGCTCCTTGGTGAGCGCGGCGTCATCGGCCACACGCACCTGTGCGACGGCCGGGAACCTCCCGGCCGCATGCGCCGCGAAGGTCACGGCCTCGCGTTCCCCCAGCGCATCAAGCAGCGGACCGACCGGCCCGCTGACGCGGAACGACACGTGGCCGAGGACTTCCATGCCCACCACTCCGGCGTGCAGTACCCCGACAATTCTGATCGCCCCAGACTGCACGAGCTGGCGCACTCTGGCGCGTACCGCAGTCCGGGACAGGCCCACCCCGTCGGCTAGGGCCTGGAACGTCGCTCTGCCGTCCCCCTGCAACGCCCGCATGAGAGCGGCGTCAACCGCATCGAGCACGATAGTTGCCTTTCGTTCCCATGACGCCGCCCATACCCCCGGACGGCGCCCCCTCCTCCGGCCAGATCATCGCAGCTGTTGCGCGCGTTCACTACTGATCGCGAAAGAAATCGGTTGATTCACCCCTTTGAGCGGACCGGAGGCGCTCCCCAAAGCCTCAACGACGACCTCCCGACCACATAACAGACTTGTATAGAACAGTCCCTATGAGGTGGCTGCCGTGCACACAACCCTGACAAAGCGCCACACTGATCAGACGGGCCTTTCGACACCCCCCAGGGGCACCGGGACTCCGCGGAGCTGAAAGAGACCGAGGGGTAGAGGGAACCAAAGGGCCGTCTTCGGACGTGTACCTGAGAAGAGGCACAAGCGCAGAGGTGCCCGCCACCCGGTGACAGTGGCGCGGACACCGGACACAGGACGAAGGACGACGGGGCGGCGGTCATGTTCGCCCCGCGGCTTGAGAGGAATCGCTGGTGGCAGCCGAGGACGAGCGGCGGGATGCGGCGCCCAAGCGCCCGAGCACTGAGCGCCCGAGCACTGGGGGGGCGCTGCTGTGGACCGCCGCGTCGCTTCCCCTGCCCGGGGTGGCCCACCTGCGCATGGGGCGCAGGGCCGCCGGAGGGCTGGTCCTCGGCACCTACCTTCTGGGGATCACCGCGCTGATCGTCTGGTTGCTCCGGTTGGGCGCGCACGAGTCAGGCACCGTGACGACGCTGGCCGGGCTGGCCGTGCGGGAACAGGTCCTACTGGGCGCGATGGGCGCCGTGTTCGTGGTCGTGGTCCTGTGGCTGGCCATCATCGTGCACTCGTGGGTGATCACCCGGCCGAAGGACACCAAGCGCGGTTACCGGGTCCTCGGCGGCACCGTCGTGCTGCTGCTGTGCCTGACCCTGGGTGTCCCCGCGGGTTGGGCCCTGCACAGCGGCTACACGGCCCACGAAACGCTGGGGGAGGTCTTCAACGCCCCCGAGCGCGACGACCTCCCCCCGCACGACGAGGCCGACCCGTGGAACGGCGCCGACCGGGTCAACGTGCTACTCCTCGGCTCCGATGCCGCCGACGAGCGGCACGGAGTGCGCACTGACAGCATGATGGTCGCGAGCCTGGACACGGAGACCGGCGACGCGGTCCTGGTCGGCCTGCCCCGCAACCTGGAGAACATCCGGTTTCCCGAGGACAGCGCGCTCGCCGAGCGCTACCCAGAGCCCCAGGGCTTCGACCAGATGCTCAGCGACCTCTACGAAGTGGTCGCCGAGGAGCCCGAGGAACTGGCCCTCAACCCGACGGCCGCCGACCCCTCCGCCGACACCCTCAAGCAGGTGGTCGGGGACAACCTCGACCTGGACGTGGAGTACTACGCCATGGTCGACATGCTGGGCTTCCGCGACCTGATCGACGCTGTCGGCGGCGTGCAGGTGCGCATCGAGGAGCCGATCCCGTACGGGATCCACGGCGGTGTCCTGGAGCCCGGACTCCGCCGCCTCGACGGCTATGAGGCGCTCTGGTACGGCCGCACCCGGATCGGCACCGACGACTACGGGCGGATGGGCCGCCAGGGCTGCCTGATGAAGTACGTGGCGGAGCAGGTCGACCCCACCACCGTGCTCACCAGCTACCGCCAGCTGGCCGGCGCGACCAAGCGCACGCTCAGCACCGACATCCCCCAGTCCAAGGTGCCCGCCTTCATCGAACTGGCCGACCAGATCACCGACACCGGGGACATGAGCGCGCTGCAGCTGTCGCCGCCCCAGGTGAACACCGGCAACCCTGACTGGGAGGAGATCCAGGGGCTGGTCGACGAGGCCATCAGCGGTGAAGCCGCGACCGGCGACGAGCTTCCCGACGACCCCGACGCCTCCCCCACCGGCGAAGACGGGGAGAACGGTGAGGACGGCGAAGCCGGAGAAGGCAACGGCGACCAGGAGGATCCGACCGAGGAGGAGTGGGCAGAGATGGGCGAGGACGAGCGGACCGAGTGGCAGGAGTACACCGGTCTGGACGAGCCCTCCCCCGCAGACCCGGGCCGCCAGGTGGGTTCGGAAGCCACCGACCTCGACGCGATCTGCCC
The DNA here is from genome assembly GCF_054778635.1 of Nocardiopsis nanhaiensis. Lineage (NCBI taxonomy): Bacteria > Bacillati > Actinomycetota > Actinomycetes > Streptosporangiales > Nocardiopsidaceae > Nocardiopsis > Nocardiopsis nanhaiensis. Next base: position 16,537 of record NZ_BAAGZJ010000114.1, on the reverse strand, counting down.
GTAACCGGCGGTCAAACCCGGCGCAGGCCGGTTGACCGGTGTCGGTCAGGTGGTCACCGAGGGTTGCCGCCCCGAAGCGGGCGTGTGACGCTGGCGCCGTGACCGCTGCGCAGCTCTGGACTCTCGTCGCACTGGGCGCTTTTCATGGACTCCACCCCGGGATGGGTTGGCTACTCGCCGTCAGCAGAGGGTTGCAGGAGGGCGGTCGCGGCCAGGTCCTGCGCGCCCTCCCGGCGATCGCGGTGGGGCACGCGGGCAGTGTCGCGGTCGCGGCGGTGGCGGTCACCGTGACGGGTTCGAGCACGGCGTCGGTCCTCTTCCCCGTACTGGGCGGCGGGGTGATCGTCCTGGTGGGGCTCGTGATGCTGCTGTCCCGGCAGCACTTCCACTGGCGCGACGTGCGGCTTCCCCTGTGGCAGCTGACCGCTTGGGCGTTCCTGATGTCCTCCGCGCACGGGGCGGGGCTGATGCTGATGCCGGTCCTGGCCGGCCAGCTCTCCCACACGCACGTCGACAGCGGCCATGGCGGAGACAACGGCGGCTACCGCGGCGAAGGCCATGTCGGCGGCGGGGGCGGCGGCCACGGGGAACACGGAGTGGCGGTCGCGGGCGGAGGGTCCGCGGGAGAGGCCGCGGAAAGCGCCTGGAGCCTGTGGGACGCCACCCTGCTCGGGCTCGCGGCCACCGGAGTGCACACCCTGGCGATGCTCGCCGCGGCCGGGGTCGCGGCTCTGATCGCCTACGACTTCCTCGGGGTGCACGCACTCCGGTGGAAAGGCGTGACCATGGACCGGATCTGGGCGCTGACCCTGCTCCTGAGCGGCCTTTTCGTGCTCTGGTCGGCCCTCTGAACAGACCCCGGGAACCGGGCCGGTCGCCGACGGGCTGCTTTCGGCGGGCATCGATGCGTGGATTTCGGCTTGATCCTCGCCACAGTCGGGAATGGGAGAATGGTCCGCCGTGTCCCATAGACGGAGAATCCTATGCGGGAGCCGTAGACACTGGCGCCCGGGACGTCGACGGTGGAGCGGCCGTCCGTCCCCGGCGTAGAGGGGCAGAGTCCATGACACACAGGTCCGTCAGACCCGAGCGCCGTTGGCACGGGTTGATCACGTCGGTGGCGATCCTGGCCGTGCTGGCCACGGTCGCGGTCATCGGCACCCGCTGGGTGGTGGAGAACCAGGAGCGGATCTTCCCGACCTCCGCCCCGTGGGGGCCGGACTGTTCCGTGTACGCCGGTGACGAGCAGGTCCGCCTCGACCGGGACCAGGCCAAGCGGGCCAGCACCGCCGCTGCCGTGATCGCCCAGGGGGACAGCGCTCCCATCGAGCAACCAAACGTCGACGACATCCCCGAAGAGGTCATGGACGTCCTCGTCAACGGACCGGAGGAGGACGCGGGCCCCTCGTTGAGCTGCCGCTACTCCGGCGAGGAGGTCGAGTTCGAGGAGGAGGAGCCCTCAGGCCTGACCCCGCGCGCCGCCACGCTCAAGGCCGGCATCGAGAACGACTTCGCCGACACCGATATCGGCGGGTACGTGGCCGGCGGGTACGACTCCGGGCACGGCGAGGGGTCGGCCCACTACGAGGGCCGTGCGCTGGACATCTTCTACCGCCCGGTCAACGAGGACAACCGCCGCGAGGGCTGGCTCCTGGCGCACTGGCTGATCGCGCACGCCCCGGACTACCAGATCGACGTGATCATCTTCGACGACAAGATCTGGAGCACGTACTACCCGTCGATGGGCTGGCGCCACTACGACGCCGATCCGGACAACGAAATCCTGCGCCACCTGGACCACGTGCACGCGGACGTGCTGCGCGGAGACCCCGGAGAGGACGACGTCTGACCGGCCGATCACGGTCGGCGAGCAGGCGGAGTGATAAGAGCACGGCACGAGGTGCCCGGGCCCACGGGGGTCCGGGCACCTCGTGCCGTGCGCCGGTGGTCGGAGCGGTGCCCGCGGGTGGGAGCGCCCCTGACGCCCCTGGAGCCACCGATGGGCGGAGAAGTCCCTCCTGAGCGGGACGGCGTCCGCCCGGACCACCAGGTCAGTCCGCCACGTCAGCCCTCCAAGCGGAAGCCGAGTTTGAGGCCCACCTGGAAGTGGGCGACGTCGCCGTCCTCGATGTGGCCGCGAACCTCGGTGACCTCGAACCAGTCGAGTCCGCGCAGCGTGGCCGAGGCCCGTTGGATTCCGTTGCGGATGGCCTGGTCGACCCCGTCGGGCGATGTCCCGACGATCTCTGTGACGCGATAGGTGTGGTCGGTCATGGGTGCCCCCCTGCGTAGTCGGTGGCGCGGGTCGCGCAAACGCGACCCCGTACCCCGGCCTCCCCCCGATCGGCGGTGACCACACGGACCCCCCGTTTTCCCTCGAGAACCTTTCCGGAGAGGGGATCGAGGCACTTTGCCGCGATTTTCTGAGGACTTTGGTCCCGGTTGGGGCTCAATTGACCCGAGCGGGCGGTGATTCGTTGGACGAATGGCGCGCCTGAGGGGAGGGCTGGATGCCAAATGAGTCCTGACCTGGGACGTAAGACCCTCCCCCGGTGGGACTGTCCCGAGACAACGTCGTAACTGACTCTTGACGTACCCCGGGGGGCAGCGGTGTACATTGGGTCTTAGCGCTTCGGTCCCCCGTCGGAGCGCGGGGCGATGTTTCGAGCCCCCGTCGAAACATCGCGTGCGACGCCGGGTGGTTTGCCCCCGTAACCACCCGGCGTCGCCTTTTGTCCGCTGCCGGTCGGTGCATACCCGGCCGTGGCTGGGGGTTGACCACCGAAACCGCTTTGTCTCCTGGGGATCAGCTTTGGGTAATACCGCACCGGACGCACACTGCTCGCGCAGGGACTGCAAGTCCCCGGCCGAGTGGGCCCTCGTCTGGAACAACCCGAAGCTGCACACGCCGGACCGCCGCAAGGTGTGGGTCGCCTGCGGGGAGCACCGCGAGTACCTCGCCAACTTCCTCGGTATGCGCGGCTTCCTCAAGGAGACCGTCCCCATGTCCGAGTTCAACGGCTAGAGGCAGCGGTAGTCCGGTTGGGTGGCAGCGGGCGCACGGGGCTCCGTGGTTCTCAGCCCAGGGCCGTGCTCCAGGCCGACAGCCGGATCTCCTCGTGGCGGCTGCGGCCCGCATCCGTCAGCAGGTCCGGCCAAGGATCCGCCCAAGCGCTCTCCCGAGCCGCCTTTTCGACCAGGCTGAGCGCGATCAGGCCGGCATAGAGGCCGACCGGGCCTCCGTCGTCCTCGGCCGCCGTGAGCAGGCGGCGCGCCACCACCGTCAGCACTTCCGGTCCGACCTTCGCGCGCCCGTACCGGGAACACAGCGGGCCAACGGCCCTGTCCAGCCAGCGCACACCGACGTGGGGCCGTGCGGCCAGCAGGCGGGCTGCCAGGAGCAGGCGGTCCACCACCTGTCCGGGGTCGGGTTCACCCTCGGACAGCCTGACGGACCGGGTCAGTTGACCACCCACGGTATTGAGGGCGTAGCGCACGAGCTCGGGTCGGGCGGTGAGCAGGGCCAGGGATCGGTCCGACTGCTCCCGAACGACCGCGTCTCCGGCGGGCGCGCGCCGTTGGGCTTCGTCCAGGATGTCGAGCACGCGCACCATCCTGTTCCGGGCCGTGCACGCCCGCTGGTGGTCGACCTCCACTGGTACCGGACGCTGACCCCGGCTCTTCTCCGACGACGGTCCCCGTCCAGGGTGCGGGACCCCCTGCTCGGGGCCGGGGATCCGGGCCAGGAGGCCGTCCAGGGTCTCGTCGAGGCGGTCCAGACCCCTGCCGCGGTTCAGCGTCAGCCGGAAGGTGGCCATCACGCGGTCACAGGAACGGTCGAGGTCCAGGACAGCCTCGAACACGTCGTCGACCGTCTCCGAACCCCAGACGGCCCAGCGCGCCCACCAGCCGCCCATGCGCCAGTGGCTGCGCGCCGGTGCAGGAAGGGCGGTGAGGGTTTCGGCGACGCCCCCTCGAAGGTCTGGCGCCAGCTCAGCCGGGTCGACGCCAAGGAGCGCGACCTGGATCTCCTCCTCCACAAAGTCCGGTGCCCGTTCGGCCAGGGCGGACCGTGCTTCGGGATCGTCCGCACAGCGGAGGAGCGCGGTGGCCGCCGCTGCGAGCACGTCCCGGTGTTCGTCGCGTCGCAGGGCCCTCGCGAGAGCGGAGACCGCTTCAGGCGGGCGGTGCCGGGCCAGGAGCCGGGCGGCGGCCCTGCGGACGGCGACCTTGCCCGCGCCCTCCAGAACGCCGGACAGGAGCGGCCCCAGGCGGGAGGGGCGAACCCGCTCCGCGCACCGGGACAGGGCCGGCCCGACCGCCCGCGACCGTGGGCCGCTGGAGTGCTCGGTGATCAGTTCCAGGGCGTGCTCGGGATCATCGGATCGGCCGAGCGCGGACAAGGCAGCCTCGCGCAGAACCACATCGCCGCCGACCAGGTGTCCGGCGAGGTATGCGTGGCCGCCGGGCAGCGCGCCCAGGGAACGCACGGCGGCCTCCCGGTCGGCCGCGGGGACCGAGGGCTCCTCGACGACGGCGGTCAGGTGCGCGCGGAGCCGTTCCCTCAGTTCCGGCGGCCAGATACGGGCCGAGGGCAGGACGCGTGTCCGGAGGGCCCGGGGAACCCACACGGGCTCGTCTTGGCAGGAACCGACAACGTCCAAGGCCCGCAGGAGCACCGCGGGAGGTTGGTACCGCACAAGGAGGTCCCAGACCCTGGGGATGCGGGCGGTGTGCGGTTCGTCCTCGAACAGGCTCAGCGCCCTGCCCGCCCGGTCCGGCCCGGCCAGGTACAGGGCGGCCGCCCGCGCGACGGTACCGGGATCGGGGTCAGCCAGTACGGCCGCCCGCAGAAGGCCGTCGAGCGCGGTGGGGTGGCGGGACCGGCGGCCGAGCTCTCCGGCCAGGGCCACGGCGGGACCGTGGTCGCCGCGGCGGCACGCCCCGGTCAGGAAGTCGCTCAGCCGACCGAAGAGGACGGACTCCGCCCCGGGCGGCAGGAGCTGGTACAGGCGGGGTTCGGGGCCGTGCCGGTGGCCGCTGTGCGACTCCGGCATCCACCACGGAAGCACCCTGCGCCCTCCGAGGCGCGTGGTCCAGGGCGCGCTGTGCCGGGCCCGGTCCGGGTCACCCAGGCCTTCGGCGCCGAAGCGTTCGATGAGCCGCCGGTACACCTCGATCCCCCAGTCCACTGCGGGCCCGTGGGCTCGGGTCTCCGGGTGGGACAGGAACCGGGCGGCCAGGTGCCGCAGAGCGCCGCGCGTGGCGGCGGACGTGTCACGCGCCTGGGCGGTGTCCGCCAGCAACCGGTGCAGCACCGGGAGGGAACGCACGAGGGGTCGGGGGCCGAGGTCGGTCAGGGTGAGCAGAAGCGCCCGGCGTACCGCGTCGCGGTCGGCCCGGTGGCGTTCGACCCGTTCGGCGAGGACGGCGGCCGGCACGGCCGGGTCGCCGGTGCGGGCGGCCGCCTCCACCAGACGGGCCAGGCCCCGCGCCCGTCGTGCGGGGTCACCGCAGGAAGCGGCCTCTCCGAGCGGCCCGCCCGCCTCCGCGTAGGGCAAGTGGGCGATCGCGTCGAGGTCCTGGTCGGGGTCGCGCGGGCGGCTGCCGGTCCGTTGGAACACCGAGAGCTCCGCCAGGGCACCGCGGGCCAGGGACACCGCACGGTCCCGGGGCAGCAGGTCCAGGAAAGGCAGCACGGTCTCGGGGTTCCGGCTACGCGTCCAGTACTCGACTTCCCGGTCCAGGAGGGGCTCCGCCACCTCCCGGGGCATGGAACGCAGCACGCACCGGACCGCCCCGGAGCGCTTGCGCATGGCGAAACGCAACTGGCGTTCCAAAGGGCGTCCGACGGGTACATCGGGGTGTTTGGTGACGACCCGGTCGGGGTGGGCGAGCCGGCGGGCGCGGGGGCAGCGGAGGTGGGTTCCGGCCAGGGCTCCGGCGCCGGCGATCTCCGCCACCCGGGCCGGGCGGACCGGGTCCAGTGCCTCCAGAGCGCGGCGCCAGTCGTTCACGGCGAACCGGTCGGTGACGTGTTCGGTGAGCAGGTCGGCCACGGTGTCGGGGTGGCGGCGGGCCAGGCGGCGCCAGGAGCGGACCGCGTGCGCCAGGTCGGCCAGGCGGCAGCGGACCGTCTCCGGTGCGCAGGCGGGCAGGAGTGCCGCCGCCTCCGCGTCGCCGTGCCGGTGGAGTACCCGCTCCAGCAGGGCATCGGCGAGCGCGGCGCGACGGCCGTGGAAGAGCGTTCGGTACAGTGCGCGGCGCAGGCCCGTAGGAGCGTCGTCCAAGAGCGGGGCGACCGCAGCACCCGGCACGGGAAGGGTCCGCACGGCGCGCAGGGCGGCGCGGCGCAGGTCCAGGTCGGGCCCGGAGAGGTACCCGGCGACGGTGCCCAGGTCGCGGGCGGCGATCGCCGCGTGCAGGGCTTCGTGGTGGTGGCCCGCAGCTGCCAGGCCGCGCAGGATCGCGGTCAGGTGCGGGGTCCCGGTGTGGGTGCGGGCGTAGCCGGTCAGCGCGTGCGTGCGCGAGTGGAGGCTCAGGTCCTCAAGGGATGCGAGGAGTTCGGCAGCCGACCCGAACGTCGGCGCGGTGGGGCTCAACGGCCCGGGCGGTTTCCGCCCTTCCTGATCGTCATAGCGGACATGGTGGACCAGTTCCCCGGATTCGGCAAGGGCCCGGGTGTTCCCTATCGGAGGCGGCGGCGGACTTCTTCCAGGTCCTCGGGGGTGTCGACGTCGAAGGTTTCGGGGTCTCCGGAAGCCGGTACCGGGGCGGGGTCAAGTGGTTCCAGCAGGCCGTGGAGCGAACGGCCCCCGTAGTCGGCGAGCGCTGCCCGGAGTACGTCGGTGCGCCATACCCCGGTGAGCCACTGCTGGCGGCCGGTGGCATCGACGAGCACGGACCCGCCTCGGCCCTGAGCCGCCGTGTGCAGGGCTTCGAGGTGCCTGGGCCGCAGGTGGGGCAGGTCTGCGGCGAGCAGTGCGCACCAGGGGGCGCGCACGCTCGGCAGCCCGGCTTCGAGGGCCGGGACGGGACCGCCGCCGGGCGGGTCCTCGCGCACGTAGTGGGCGCTCGGGCTGTCCCGTTCCGGCCCGACCACAGTCACGCGGGCGCTGGGTGCATGTGCTCGGACGGTGTCCACGACGCGTTCCAGGAGGGTGCGTCCGGCGACGGTCAGGCCGGGTTTGTCTGCGCCGCCCATGCGGGTCGCCGCTCCCCCGGCCAGGACCACCGCGTCCAAGTTCTCGATCACCCACCCAGCATGCCGTACGGAGTGGACGCACCGCACCGCCGCCCGCGCAGCGCACCCTGGTCCACGGCTTCAGCCCTTGACGCACACCACTTGGCGCAGTCGGGCGACGACCTCGACCAGGTCGGTCTGGGCGTCGATAACCGATTCCAAGTCCTTGTAGGCGCCGGGGATCTCGTCCACGACACCGCGGTCCTTGCGGCACTCCACGCCCTTGGTCTGCTGGGCCAGGTCGGTTTCGCTGTAGGTCTTACGGGCCTTGTTGCGGCTCACCCGGCGCCCCGCGCCGTGCGACGCGGAGTTGAACGAGTCGGGGTTGCCCAGACCGCGGACGATGTAGGTTCCGGTCGCCATACTGCCCGGGATGATCCCGAGGTCGCCCTGTCCGGCGCGGATGGCGCCCTTGCGGGTGACGAGCACGTCCACCCCTTCGTAGGTCTCCTCGGCCACGTAGTTGTGGTGGCAGGAGATCCACTGTTCGAAGGTCGTGCCGGGGACCCGGTTGGCCAGGACGCGGCAGGCCAGGCCCATCATGACGTCGCGGTTGCGGCGCGCGTAGTCCTGGGCCCAGAAGAGGTCGCGGCGGTAGGCGTCCATCTCCGGGGTGCCGGACAGGAACACCGCGAGGTCGCGGTCGGGCAGGTCCTGGTTGTGCGGCAGGGACTGTGCCCGGCCGATGTGGTGGTCGGCCAGTTCCTTGCCGATGTTGCGGGATCCGGAGTGCAGGACGAGCCAGACGGTGCCGTCGTCGTCCAGGCACACCTCCAGGAAGTGGTTGCCGCCGCCGAGGGTGCCCATCTGGCGCTGGGCGCGGCTGTGCCGGTGGTGCACGGCGGTGGCCAGGTCGTCGAATCCGCTCCAGAACCCGTCCCAGCCGGTGCTGCGCAGGCCGGGGACGGTGGCGGGGTCGACGGGTTCGTCGTGGGAGTGGAAGCCCACCGGGATGGCGGCTTCCAGGGCGGAGCGCAGGGGGCGCAGGTTGTCGGGCAGGCGGTCGGCGGTCAGGCCGGTACGGACCGCGGTCATGCCGCAGCCGATGTCGACCCCGACGGCGGCCGGGCTGACCGCGTCGCGCATGGCGATGACGGAGCCGACCGTGGCGCCCTTGCCGTAGTGGACGTCGGGCATGACGGCCAGCCCGTGTGTCCAGGGCATACGGGTGACGTTGTGGAGCTGGTCCATGGCGGCGGGGTCGACCTGTGCGGGGTCGGCCCACATGCGGATGGGGACGCGTGCACCGGAGACTTCGGTGTGCGGCATGGGGCCACCTCCCGTTTCCGTCGAGCCCCTGGACGCGGTGTGCGCCCAAGGGCCATCAAGCCAGACGGGGTCGGGGGCGGGCAACCGGGTTTCCCCGGCGAAGGCGGGCCGGGCGCTTGGGCTGCCCTCCGGTCAGCCGCCGATCGCGGACATGGGGCGGGCCGGCTGTAGGAAGCTGGGGTCGTTGATGCCGTGGCCGGGGAGTTTGGTGGCGACGGCGGCCTTCCAGCGCTCTGCGATCTCCTCGTCGGTGGCGCCCTCGCGCAGCGGTGAGCGCAGGTCGGATTCTTCGCGGGCGAAGAGGCAGTTGCGGATCTGGCCGTCGGCGGTGAGCCGGACCCGGTCGCAGGCGCCGCAGAAGGGGCGGGTGACCGAGCCGATGACACCGACGGTGGCGGGCTTGCCGTTGGGGAAGGCGGCACCTCGGACATAGAAGAGTTCGGCCGGGGCGCTGCCGCGGGTCTCGGCGTCGGCGGGCTCGAGGTCGAATTCGGCTTCGAGTTTCTGGAGGATCTCGTCGGCGGTGATCATGGTTTCGCGGCGCCAGCCGTGCTGGGCGTCCAAGGGCATCTGTTCGATGAACCGGAGTTCGTAACCGCGCTCCAGGCAGTAGCGGAGGAGTGCGGGTGCCTCGTGGTCGTTCATGTCGCGCATGAGCACGGTGTTGATCTTCACGGGCGTGAGTCCGGCCTCCGCGGCGGCGGCGATGCCGTCGAGGGTGTCGTCGAGGCGGCGGCGCCGGGCGAGTTTCTCGAACACCACGGGGTCGAGGGTGTCCAGTGAGACGTTGACCCGGTCGAGTCCGGCTTCGGCGAGGGCGGGCGCCATCCGGGTGAGCCCGATCGCGTTGGTGGTGAGTGCGGTGTGCGGCCGGGGCGTGAGTTCGGTGCTGCCCGCGATGATGCCGGGCAGACCTCTCCGGAGCAGGGGTTCGCCGCCGGTGAAGCGGATCTCGTCGATCCCGAGGCGGGTGGTTCCGATACGGATCAGGCGGAGGAGTTCGTCGTCGGTGAGCAGTTCCGGCTTGGGCAGCCACTCCAACCCTTCAGGTGGCATGCAGTACGTGCACCTGAGGTTGCAGCGGTCGGTGAGCGACACGCGCAGGTCTGTAGCCACGCGGCCGTAGGAGTCGGCCAGCACGGGCGTCACCCCTCTCCAGTCTGAATTGCCGAGTAGACAGTACACAAAATACGCCCACCCGAGGGATACCCACTCTTAAGCGTAGAAGATCCAGATTCACGGTGAGTAGCCTTGATCGCACCTTTTGGTGTATTTCGTTAGGGAATACGAGAGATCCCTTGTGTGCCTGGGCGTTGAACCAAGACCGCGCCGACGATCGTTATCCAGGCGATGCACGCGCACGGGTTGCGTGACACGCTCCGCTCGTGCCCCGCGGGTCTCCCCCATTCCCCGCTCCCAGGGCCACGTGCTCGCCGTGTCCGCGGTGGCGCGGCGGCCACCGGCCGCCCCGCGAGCGATGTTCTATGGTGACCGGGCCAGCGGCGACCACCCGATCGTCGCAGACGCACACAACGGCGAGGAGGCAGGACACGGTGATCAGCACACGTGAGTGGGGCCTGGCAGGAGGCCCCGACGGGTCCGGGAAGCTGGCGGCCCGGGCCTGGGCGCCCACCGAAGGCGAACCGACCTGGCTGGCCGTGCTGGTGCACGGCTACGGCGAGCACCTCGGCCGCTACCACCAGGTCGCCGCGGACCTGTGCGCGGCGGGCGCGGTGGTCTACGGCGCCGACCACCGGGGACACGGCCAGTCCTTTGGGGAGCGGGTGCTCATCGACGACTACGCGGGCGTGGTCGAGGACGTGCACCGCGTCGTCACCCAGGCCCGGACCGCCTACCGGAGCCTCCCCCTGGTCCTGATCGGCCACTCCATGGGCGGTCTGATCGCCACCCGCTACGCCCAGGTCCACCCGGGGGCCGTGCAGGCACTGGCCCTGTCCGGGCCGGTTCTGGGCCGTTGGACGGCACTGGAGGAGATCTCCGCCGCCGAGCAGATCCCGGACGCCCCCATCGACCCCGCGACCCTCTCGCGCGACCCGTCCGTCGGCGAGGCGTACGTGGCCGACGAACTGGTCTGGCACGGCCCTTTCAAGCGACCCACCGTCAACGCCCTGCTCACCGAGTTGGAGCGGGGCAACGCCTCGGGCGGTCTCGGTTCGCTGCCACTGCTGTGGGTGCACGGGCACGAGGACAAGCTCGTCCCGGTGACCGACACCAAGGTCGGTATCGAGGCGGTGGCGGGCGAGGACCTGACCGTGCGGATCTTCCCCGGGGCCCGGCACGAGGTGTTCAACGAGACCAATCGCGACGAGGTGATCGCCGAGTTCGTCCGCTTCGCCCAGCGGTTCGCCCTCTGACCGGAGCGTCCGGCACGTGACCGCCAGCAGGTTGTCGGCAGCCGCTGGCCGCCGCGCCCGGCCCCCTCAGACGTAGAGCTGCCCGCGCGGTGGTGCGGGGTGGGCGAGGGTCTCGCCGTAGGCCGCGGCCAACCGCTCCACCGCGTCGGCCAGCACGTCCGGCGGCCGGGTGTAGGCCAGGCGCAGATAGCGCTCCAGTGTGCCGTCGGCGCCGAACACCGGCCCGGCCGCCGGGTGTACGCCGTGGCGGACCGCGGCGGTCGCCAACGAGGTCGCCACGGGCTGGGGTAGGGACGCCCACAGGACGAGCCCGCCGCCGGGCACGCTGGGCCGCCAGTCGGGCAGCCGGTCGCGCAGGGCGTTGAGCAGCGCGTCCCGGTTGCGGCGCAGCTGGCGGCTGCGTTCGGCGCGGATCCGCAGCACGTCGGCGAGGAGGTGGGTCGCGATGAGCTGGTCGTGTACCGAGCCCGCCAGATCGAAGCGCTGGCGCACCGCCATGAGCCGGGCCACCATCGGCGGGGTGGTGCGCACCCAGCCGACCCGGAGGCCGCCCCACAGCAGCTTCGCCACCGAACCCACGGTCATCACCCGGCCGTCGGTGTCGTGCGCGGCTACCGGCGTGGGCAGGTCCCCGGAGTCGATGGCCAGCTCGGCGGCGGACTCGTCGATGATCATGTGGGCGCCGGCGCGGCGGGCCTCGCGGACCAGGACCCGCCGCTCGTCGTCGTGCATGAGCGCGCCGGTCGGGTTGTGGAAGTCCGGGATCATGTACGCCAGGGCCGGTTTCCACTGGCGGAAGGCGTCCACCAAGTACTCCATGTCCCAGCCCTGCGGGGTCACCCCCGTGGTGCGGATCCGCGCACCGTTGCGGCGGGCGGCGTCCAAACCGTGCGGGTAGGTGGGTGACTCCAGCAGGACCTCGTCACCCTGCTGGACCAGGAGTTCCATGGCCAGGGTGATGCCCTGCTGGGCCCCGTTGGTGATGAAGATCTGTTCGGGGGTGGTGGGCAGTCCGCGCTCGACGTAGCGGCGGGCGATGGCGTGGCGCAGTTCGGGCAGGCCGTAGGGGTAGTAGCCCATACCGCCCACGTGCGCGGCGAGCTGTTCAGAGGCGTGGAACGAGGCCTCGCGCAGCCCCTCGATCGCCGGGGGCGCGGCCACCCCGAGGTCGATGTGCTCGGCGGCGGGGGCGAACGGGGAGGGGTCGCGGGTACCGGAGTCCGGCAGGACGGTCCAGCTGCCCGCGCCCTGCCTGCTGTCGAGGAAGCTGTTGTCGCGCAGCCAGGCGTAGGCGGCGGTGACGGTGTTGCGGCTGACCCCCAGCGCGGTGGCGAGGTCGCGTTCGGCGGGCAGCCGGGTGTGCGTGGGGACGCGCCCGTCCAGGACGAGCCCGCTCACGGAGCGCGCGATCGCGAGGTAGTAGGGGCGTTCGACGGGCGCCTCGCCGATCAGCCGGGCGAGCAGGCGTCCGTTGATCCGCCGTGTTCCGCCGCCGGTTCCGGGCCGGTCGCTGCGCTGCCTCGCCATGTGATGTGCACCTCGATAGGGACGAATTCAGGCCAGTTGTCGGGATTGGCTCTTCTCTCCCGACGGTCTTTGGTCCACCATACCGATGTGGCCCCCCATGTGGCTTGTCATCCAACCACCCCATGAATTTTCTGGGCCGCCCGAGCCAGCGCCACCCGAGAAGCGAGAGCCGAGAAAGAGGTCACCGGTGTCCGAGCAGTCCCCGCGCAACGGGTTCCCAGCCCTGGCCCACACCCTGGTCCAGCGCATCCTGATCACGCCGGTCCTGCCGCGCCCCCGGCTGCGCCGCCTCGCCCAGCTCTACTTCGGCCTGTACTTGTACGGCCTCAGCGGCGCACTGCTCATCCGCTCCGACCTGGGTGCGATGCCCTGGGACGTCCTGCACCAAGGGCTGTCGTTGCAGACGGGACTGTCGATCGGCACGTGGAGCGTACTCGTGGGCGCCCTACTGATGCTGCTGTGGATCCCGCTGCGCCAGAAGCCCGGGCTGGGCACCCTGAGCAACGTGATCGTGGTGGGGGTGTCCGTGGACCTGTCCCTGTGGCTGCTGCCCGCCACCGACTCCCTGCCTCTCCGGGTGCTACTGCTGGCCCTGGGCGTGCTGGTGTGCGCGATCGCCACCGGCTGCTACATCGGGGTGGGACTGGGCCCGGGGCCGCGCGACGGGTTGATGACCGGCCTGGCCGCACGCGGGCTGTCGATCCGGCTGGCGCGCACCCTCATCGAGGTGACCGTGGCACTGTCCGGGTTCCTCCTCGGCGGAACGGTCGGCGTGGGCACCTTGGTGTTCATGGTGGCGATCGGGCCCCTGGCCCAGGTGTTCCTGCCGCTGATGCGGATGCCCGAGCAGGCACCGGAAAACCGCGCGCCGTCCGGCCGTTAGCGGGGCGCGGTGCATCGCGCCCCGCCCACGGGCCGCCTTCGCAGCCGCCCGCAAGCCAACCGATCATGGGAGGCCCGCGGCGGAACTTGATCACCGCGCCATAACTTCTCCCAAACAGAACTCCCCCATTCCCTGACATACCTCGCAGCACATTCCGATGCACGTGCATTTGCGGGTAGCCAGGCGCCCGTGGAGCGTGGAAGATGGGCAGCGCGGTAAACGGCGAAGAGCCGGGTTCGGGCGCTTTCCACGACCGTCCTTTTCGGCTGCCCGCACCTGGGCACATAACCGGGTAAAGAGCAGCGGACGGTCCGGGGCGATATGACCGAACGGCGCCCCGACCAGGAGGCGGGTCGGGTGGCAGGCGCCGACGGGGCGCGCACACGGGCGTGCGCGGCGGTTCGCGAAGGCGCGACGCACCCCGTGCCGACGGGGCGACTCGCGCTACCGCGACGACGTATACAGAAGTGATGGGGGTGAGCCGCGTGCCCGGTTGGATCGAAGACTACGCAATGATCGGCGACATGCAGACCGCCGCGCTGGTCGGGCGCGACGGTTCCATCGACTGGGCGTGCCTGCCCGATTTCGACTCCTCCGCCTGTTTCTCCGCGCTGCTCGGCGACGAACAGAACGGCTGCTGGACCCTGCGCCCCGCCGACGGCGAACCGAAGGCGGACCGGCGCCGGTACCGGGGCGAAACCCTCGTCCTGGAGCAGGAATGGGACACCGACACCGGTTCGGTGCGGGTCATCGACTTCATGCCGCCCCGCGGCGGCGCCCCCCACATCGTGCGGATCGTGGAGGGGCTGCGCGGTTCGGTGCGGATGAGCACCGCGATGCGCATCCGGTTCGACTACGGCCACGTCGTGCCCTGGGTGCACCGCTCCGGCGCCGAACTGGTGGCCATCGCCGGCCCCGACGCGATCTGGCTGAGCACTCCCGTGGTCCTCCAGGGCCACAACTTCACCCACGACGCCACCTTCAACGTCACCGAGGGCCAGCGCGTGCCCTTCGTGATGACCTGGCACCCCTCCCAGGTGGAGGAGTCCGACCACCTGGACGCGGAGAAGGCCCTCTCGCGCACCGAGCGCTTCTGGGAGAAGTGGGTGGAGCAGTGCACCTACGACGGCCCCTACCGCGACGCTGTCGTGCGCTCCCTCATCACGTTGAAGGGCCTCACCTACCGGCCCACCGGCGGGATCGTGGCGGCCCCGACCACGTCCCTGCCCGAGGAGATCGGCGGGGTCCGCAACTGGGACTACCGGTACTGCTGGCTGCGCGACGCCACCATCACGCTGGAGGCGCTGATCCGCTCCGGGTACACCGACGAGGCGCAGGCCTGGCGCGAGTGGCTGGTCCGCGCCGTCGCGGGTGAGCCGCAGCTGATGCAGATCATGTACGGCATCCGGGGCGAGCGGCGCCTCACCGAGTGGGAGGCCGACTGGCTGCCCGGATACGAGGGGTCGAGCCCGGTCCGGATCGGCAACGCCGCAGTGGGCCAGTACCAACTGGACGTGTACGGCGAGGTCATGGACGTGCTGCACCTGGCCCGCCGCTCGGGTATCAGGGGCGGCGACTACCTGTGGGGACTCCAGCGGTCCCTGGTCAACTACCTGGAGTGGTGCTGGGACGAGCCCGACGAGGGCCTGTGGGAGGTGCGCGGCCCCCGCCAGCACTTCGTGCACTCCAAGGTCATGGCCTGGGTGGCCGCCGACCGCGCCGTGCGCAGCATCGAGGAGTTCGGCAAGGAGGGCCCCATAGAGCGGTGGACGGCCCTGCGCGACACCATCCACGCCGAGGTGTGCGAGTACGGCTACGACCCGCAGCGCAACACCTTCACCCAGTACTACGGCAGCAAGGAGCTGGACGCCGCGCTGCTGCTCATCCCCGAGGTCGGCTTCCTCCCCTACGACGACCCCCGCGTGATCGGCACCATCGAGGCGGTCCGCAAGGACCTGATGGTCGACGGCTTCGTGCTGCGTTACCGCACGGACCTGGAGACCTCCGCCGACCAGCTGCCCGGCGACGAGGGCGCCTTCCTGGCTTGCAGTTTCTGGATGGCCAACGCCCTGCTGTCCATCGGCCGACAGGACGAGGCCAAGGAGCTGTTCGAACGGCTGCTGGCCCTGCGCAACGACGTCGGGCTGCTCGCCGAGGAGTGGGACCCCCGCGACGGCCGCCAAGTGGGCAACTTCCCCCAGGCCTTCAGCCACGTGCCCCTGGTGACCACGGCGCTCAACCTCGCCGACCGGCAGGGCGGCTGGCGCGCCGAGTAACCGAAGAACAGCGCGACCGCGCACCCCTCCCAGCGACTTCTCCTCACCACGAACGCCCCGCGCACAGGCGCGGGGCGTTCGCCGTTTCGGGCCGATGGGGCGGGGGACCGCGGTCAGTCGGCGGTCAGGGTGGGCTCGGACCAGACGGGGAAGACCTCGGGCCCGCTGAGCTCGACGTCCAAGCGCATGCGCAGCACGTCGCTGACGTCTGCCTGGACCTCGATCGTCTCCCCCAGGCCCAGGGTCTCGGTGACGACGGCGTCGCCCTCGACGTAGACGGTGAAGGTGACGCTCTCGTCGGACCGTGAGTTGTCGTCCAGGCCGACGGTGGCGGTGAAGGTGTCCCACGAACGGCTGAGGTTGTACTCGGCCCAGGCCGTATCGCACGCTCCCGCGCAGCTATCGGCCGCGAGCAGTACCCGGTTGTGGACCTCACCGTTCAACTCGGCCCGGTCGGGTTCCCAGATCCCGTAGTTGGTTTCGACCGGGTCCAGCTGGGTGAGCAGGCGTTCCCCTTCGCCGGTCGGGTCCTCCGAGGGATCTTCGGTGGGGTCCGCGGAGGGGTCGTCCTCGGGCTCGTCGGACTCGGTGGGAGTGGGGGTCGGCGAGGGTTCGGGCTCTTCCGTGGGCTCGGGGGCGTTCTCGGTGGCCGCGTCGGCGGCCTCCACCGGTTCGTCGGAGTCGGAGAGAGCCGGGACGACCCGGTCGATGACCAGGTAGGTGCCGCCGCCACCGATCAGCATGAACACGACCGCGAGGATCGCCATCCCCACCATCAGGGGCTTGCGTGAGCGGCGCTCGGGCTTGTCGGTGGCGCCTTCGGTGGGCGGCGGGGCGGGCTGTGACGCGAAGGCCGCGGTGGTGTCGGGGCCGCTGTGCCCGGAACCGGGGGGCATCGGGCCGCCCTGCGGCGACCCACCGTGCGGGGGGCCGCTCGGGGGACCGTGCGGGGGGCCGCTCGGGG
>NZ_BAAGZJ010000113.1:0-21565 GCF_054778635.1 Nocardiopsis nanhaiensis | reverse complement strand
AGCCGACCGCCCCAGCAGCGGTCCCCGGGATCCGGCCCCAGGGGTCCAAGGAACAGACGATGCGGCTCCTGAGAACCGACCCGCACCGGGGGTGGAGCCCCATCGAAGTGGCCCGGGCCTTGGAGTATGCCCACTACCGGAGCCTGGCCACGCAGATGGGGGTATGGGCCAAGGAAGGGTTCCTGCAACGGATCGCTCGAGGCCGCTACACCCTAGCTCCACAGTGGCTGAGAGCAGAGTTGACAACTACACCCGCCCCTTAACTACGCGGTCTTGACGCAGACCTGAGGACGTTGACCAGCTGCTGGAGGACCGGGAGGCGGAACCGTTCCCCGCCGACCGCGGGGCCTCAGGACTGGTGCGCGTGGGTGTGGTGCGCGCCGGAAACCTCGGCGTGTTCCCGTTCCAGCGCTGCACTGTGCGCGAGGAGTGCCGGGTAGTCGACAGCCGCGCCCTGCAGGAGCACGTCGATGGCCCCTGCGGGCGGCGCGGGTGCGGGATAGGTCATGACGGACGACGACCAGACACGAAGCGGCACCCCGGGCGCACCCGCACCGCACACCACCGCCAGTGACCGCGCCACCAAGAAGGAGTGGGCCGAGCTCGCCCTGCTGGTACTACCGATGCTGGCGGTCGCCACCGACCTGACGGTCCTGTTCCTGGCCCTGCCCACGCTCAGCGCGGACCTCGATCCCACCGCGTCGCAGGGGCTGTGGGTCGTGCACGTCTACGGCTTCCTCATCGCCGGGTTCCTGGTCACCATGGGACGCCTCGGCGACCGGATCGGTCCCCGGCGGCTGCTGCTGATCGGCGCCGCCGCCTTCGCCGCAGCCTCCGTGCTCGCGGCCTACTCGGCCACGCCCGGGAGGAGCGCCCATCGGAGCACTCGCGGAAAGCCGCACCGGGAGGATGCACCGGCACCGCCAAGCTGCCCGAAAACCGGGGCCGGCACCGCGCTCAGGCCAGGTCGGCCGACGTCTCCGTCGGCCGGCAGGCGTCCAGGGCGCGGCGCCACGCACGGGTAGCCGCCCACAACGCGTCGGCGGGCGGCTCGGGGGCGAAGAGCCACATGCGCTGGTCTCCCGCGGAGAGCCGACCGTCGATCACGGCGCGCGCGGGTGGGGGCACCTCGTCCCCGAGCTGGTGCCAGCTGTAGTCGAGCGGCCGCAGCAGCTCCATGAGCCGTTCCTCGACACCGCGGCCCGGCAGGACCTCGCAGAGGATCCAGGGGCGGAACTCGCGCAGGGCCTCGCGGCCCCCGGCGACGACCTCGGGTTCGGTGGTCTCGGTGTCGATCTTGACCACGGCCGGGACGGTGCCGGTGCGCTCGCACCAGCGGGACAGCGTGTCCACGCGCACCTCGATCCGACCGGCCTCGGGACGGAACCCCGGCGCAAGGGAGTTCGAGGCGTCCGAGGTGGAGGAGAGCGTGAACGACGCCTTCCCGGCCCGGTCGCCCAGCGCGCGCTCCACCACCTCGACCGGGAGTCCGTTGGCCGCGGCCAGTTCCCGCGCGGTGGCCGCGATGTCCGGGGTGGGTTCGAAGGCCCGCACGGGACGCGTGCCGCGCGCGGCCGCGAGCAGGCTGTACACGCCCACGTTCGCCCCCACGTCCAGGACCGCGCCCGGACCGGCGTGCTCCAAGGTGGCGAGGAAACAGGCCAGGGTCTCGGGTTCGAACCCGGCGAGCCCCTCCCGTTCGAGTTTGCGCGGCAGCCAGAGCCCCCTCGGCGCGGTGAGGGCCAGCGCCGTCGGCCCGGTGCCGACTTCGCCTTCACGCCGTGGGAGCGCCAGGTCGAAGCTGCGCGCCGTCGGCAGCCGGGACGGCTCGACCCCGCCAAGGCGCCGCGGGAGTCCGCCGCGAACGCTCCGCACCGTTCTCCTCAGCACCGGGTGTCGTCTGACAAAGCAGCGGATCCGGTTGGCAACCACAGGAACTCCCGAAGTCTGGGGGCCTCGACTGTGGGGGATGTGCGCGGTGCCGCGCGGGCACCGCGGGCCCCACTATGCCCTCGCGTTCCCCCGTCGGGCACGAGTGGCGCCGAGGGTTCCGGCAGCGCTCACCAGGGCGTCATCCCCCGTCCACCCGCCACTTCCCCGGACCTTGGCCGCCCCCTTCCCTGCGGCGGGCTCGACGGTCCGACAGGCGCAGGCCACGGCCCCGTCCGGCAGCTGGACCGCCCGGGGCGAATCCGACCCGGCCGGTTCACCAGGGCACAGGCACCGGGGCACCGCCGGGCCGCAGGCGGGCCGCGGAGGTGCCCAGACCCGTGGGGGACCAAGCGAAGTCCAGGGGCATCCCCTCGCCCAACTGCTGGGGGGACCGCAGACGGCGCTGCTCCTCCTCGGTGTAGCGGACACACTTGCGGTGCCACTCCAGGATCCCCGCCATCCACTCCTTGATGCCCTCGGTGTCACGGGTAATCGCCCGCCGGTGCGCCTCTTCGAGGTCGAAGTCCTGGAACAGCCTCGGCAGGTCGTTGGCGAGGATGTGCTCGAACTGCTCCATACGCGCCCGCATGAGGTCGGCCACGACCTCCCGTGCCCGGTAGCGGTCCAGACCGAGGAAGTTCTCCACGACGAGGACGAGGTTGTGCACCTCCCCCTCGAACTCCACCTCCTTCTGGTACGAGAAAAGGTCGTTGAGGAAGCACGCGTAGTCCTGCGCCGCGGTCTCCAGCTCGCGCATGGTCCGCGTCCGGAAGACCTCCTCCGGCACGTCCGCGGAGTGCGTCAGCTTGGCGAGGCTCCTCGTCATGTCCGACCCGAAGGTCCTGCGGCGCATCTCCATGTAGTCGACCGGGTCGGGCACGCGGTGGTGCGCCTGGTTCTCCATCTCCCACAACCAGCTCGAGGTCATGTCCTCCACCGCCTTGCGGAACACCGCCCGGGCGGGCTCGGCCATGGGTCCCGCGGTGCGGCGCCACAGGTCCGCCAGGCCGCGTTCCAGCGGGTTGGTCGGCTCCGGGGTGTCGCCGGCGTCCAGCGGCATGAAGTCCGAGAACCGGTCGTTGCAGAGCTTGGCCGCCGCGAGGTTGCGGGTGCTGCCGAACACCACGGGGAAGTAGTCGTCGCCGTAGGTGCCCCACGCCAGCCAGTCAGAGGACAGGCACAGCTGCTCGTAGCTCGCGTCGGCGTGGATCATGGCGGCGCAGTGGGCGAGGTCCAGGCCGATGAACTGGCGCTCGTTCCACACCCCGCTGGCCTCCACACCGGGAACGGAGTCGAAGAAGCCCACGCTGCGCGCCCAGCCCACCGCGTAGCTCCGGGCCGCGTCGATGTACCGGTTGGTACGGATGGGGAACGGCATGTAGAGATCCGGCAGCTCCAGCTGACCCACCCTGTGCAGCACCGGCTGGGAGTGCTGCCGGGATCGGCGCCGCACGCCCGGTGCCAGCGAGGAGAACGCCGGGCGGGCGGCGGAGGTGCCCAGGCCGGTGGGGCCGCCCAGCTCACCGGACGGGCGGGTGGCGGCACCCTCGTTCATGTACCGGTTGGAACGCGCGTGCCACTCGTGCCCGCCCGCCTGCCAGTCCTGGAGGCCCTTGACGTAGGCGACCACCCCGGCCTGCTCGTGCGGCGCAGCGCCGCTCTCTGTGAGCAGGGCCGGGACCTCGCCCAGTGCCGTGTCCTCGAACTGCACCAGCCGGGAGGTCAGCAGGTCGTTTACGAGCTCGGCCGCTTCCTGTGTGGGACGGTCGAAGAACCGCTCGAAGACGAGCACCGCGTTGGAGTTCTCGCCCTCCTCCATGACCTCGCGCTGGTAGGAGAAGAGGTCGTTGCGCAGGTGCACCGCGTCGGAGAACGTGTCGGACAGCACCCGCAGGGGACGCGCCTCCGCGATGCCCGCGGGGAGCTCGGCGTCCACGGCGACCTCGACGAGGTTGGCCGACCACGGCGCCCCGCCGACCCTGCGCCGCATCTGGATGTACTCGATGGGGTTGGCGACGCGGTCGCGCTCGATGTTGTCGAGCTCCCACATGGACTCCACCATGAGGTTGTGCGTGCTGCGGGTGAAGCGCCGCCGCCAGTCCGCGGACATGGACGGCACCGTGCGCCGCCACAGGTCGGCCAGCCCCGCCTCGGCCGGGTTGTCTGGTTCCCTCGGCCGCTCCCCGTCCTCGGTCATGAACGACTCGAGGTCGTCGAGGAAGACCTGTGCCCCGGAGAAGTCGCGGGAGTACTTGAACTGCTCGAGGAAGTAGTCGTCGAAGAAGAACACCCAGACGTACCAGTCGGTGATCAGGTCCAGGGCGGGTCCGTCGCAGTCCGGGTGGGTGTAGGCGCACATCAGCGCGTAGTCCATGCCGGCCAGGGCGGCCTCGTCCCAGACAAGCCCGCCGCCGGGCTTGGGGCTGTCGAGCATGCCCATCCGCCGGGCCCATTCCATGCTGTGCTCGCGGGTGCGCTCCAGATGGGGGTTGAGCCTGGCCGGGTGCGGCAGGTAGAAGTCGGGCAGGTCGAACGCTTGCATCGCGCCTACTCTCGTCGGGGTCGGAACGGGTGCTGGGGTCAGGCGGTCCGGACCTGCGGCGGCAGCGTGAAGCTCACCGTCTCGCGGGCGGTCTCGCGCTCGGACACGGTCACCGGCCCCAGCTCGGACAGCGCCGCGATGACGTCCTCCACCAGGTGGGGCGGGGCCGAGGCACCCGCCGTGAGCCCGATCGTCGCCGCCCCGTCGAGCCACTCGGGGCGGATGCGGCTGACGTCCTCGATGAGGCGGGCCGGTGTTCCGCCGCGCTCGGCGAGCTCCACAAGCCGCAGTGAGTTCGAGGAATTGGCCGAACCCACGACGAGTACGAGGTCGGCTTCCTCCGCGATCTCCTTCAGCGCGTTCTGGCGGTTGCTGGTGGCGTAGCAGATGTCGTCGGAGCCGGGCCCGCGCAGAGCGGGGAAGCGGGCCCGCAGGGCCTCGACCACCTCGGCGGTCTCGTCCACCGCCAGCGTGGTCTGCGTGAGGTAGGAGACCCGTTCGGGGTCGTCGACTTGCAGCCGTGCGACGTCCTCGGGTGTCTCGACCAGCACGGTGTGGTCCGGCGCTTCACCCAGCGTCCCCTCGACCTCTTCGTGTCCCGCGTGGCCCACCAGCACGACGGTGTCGCCGCGCCGCGCGAACCGGCGGGCCTCGACGTGCACTTTGGTGACCAGGGGGCAGGTCGCGTCGATCACGTCCAGCCCGCGGCGGTCCGCTTCGGCGCGGACCTGCGGGGAGACACCGTGTGCGGAGAACACCGTCGTGGCTCCGCGGGGGACGTCGTCGAGCTCGTCCACGAACACCGCGCCCCGGTCTTCGAGCTCGGCCACCACGTGCACGTTGTGCACGATCTGTTTGCGGACGTAGACGGGGGCTCCCCGCTGTTCCAGCGCCCGCTCCACGATCTCGACGGCGCGTTCCACCCCGGCGCAGAACGAGCGCGGCGCGGCGAGCAGGACGGTCCGGGGACGGGGCACGGTGCCGGGTTCCGGCGGAGCGGTCGTGTGCGCGGTGTGCTCATCGTGGGGTTCGGTGGTGGACATGTCGTCTCCTCAACCTCTCGCTTCCTCGCTGTCGTGGTGCGGTCCGCCCGGACCGCGGGCCGCCGGGCCCCGCACGCCCGGTGTCAGTGATCGCGTTGGACGGCGAACCGGGCCAGGCGGCCGAGTTCCGCGGCTGGTCGCGGAACCAGGTCCGCGGAAGCGAGCTCGCGCAGGGCCCGTTCGAGCAGTTCCTCGGCCTGGCGATGGCTCCACCCCCTGCCGCCGGCCGCGTCGACCAGTTCCGCGGCCCGGACGAGCTCGGCCTCCGAGAGCGCCCGCTTTCCGGAGTAGAGTGCCGCCAGCTCCCGTCCCGCGGCCGTGTCCGAACTCAGGGCGGCCACCACCGGCAGGGACTTCTTCCGGCTGCGCAGGTCCGAGTGGGTCGGCTTGCCGGTGGCCCCGGGGCTCCCCCAGATCCCGAGGAGGTCGTCGACGTGCTGGAACGCGGCCCCGAAGGACAGACCGAAGCCGCGCAGCTGCTCTGCTCGGCCGGTGTCTCCGCCGAACGCCGCCCCGAGCGCGCAGGCGCACCCGAGCAGCGCACCCGTCTTGTCCTCCGCCATCCGGACGCACTCCGCCAGTTCGACTTCCTCACGGGTCTCGAAGTCGAGGTCGGCCCACTGCCCGTGGATCAGGTCCTGCACGGCGGTCCCGAGCCTCCGCGCGCCGTCGTGGGCGGCCGTGTGGCCGCTGGCCGCGAGCACGTCCAAGGCCAGGGTGAGCAGGGCGTCCCCCGCCAGGATCGTGGGGTTGGTCCCGAACACGGTCCAAGCAGTGGCGCGGTGGCGCCGTTCGGTGTCGCCGTCCATGATGTCGTCGTGCAGGAGGGAGAAGTTGTGCACCAGTTCCACGGCCACCGCCGCCGGCACCCCTGATTCGGGTGTCCCGCCCACCGCCTCCGCGGAGAGCAGGGCCAGTGTCGGCCGGATCGCCTTGCCGGAGGCGGCCGTGTCCGGTACGCCGTTCTCGTCGCACCAGCCGAAGTGGTAGGCGGCGATGCGCTGTATGGCGGGCGGCAGAGTAGCGACCGCGGCGCGCAGGGCTGGGTCGACCAGTTCGCGGCCGTGTGCCAGGACCTCACCCGGCTGACGGCCCTCCGCGGTTTCCTCGATGATGGCCATGTGCTTACTCCTCAGCGCGAGACGTCGACGTTCTCGAGGACCCCGAGCGCGTCGGGCACCAGGACGGCGGCGGAGTAGTAGGTGCTGACGAGGTAGGAGATGACCGCCTGCTCGCCGATGCCCATGAACCGGATGTTCAGTCCCGGCTCGTACTCGTCGGGGATCCCGGTCTGGTGCAGGCCGACCACGCCCTGCGCCTCCTGGCCGGTGCGCATGGCCAGGATGGACGTGGTGCGGGAACCGGTGACGGGGATCTTGTCGCAGGGCAGGACGGGTACTCCGCGCCAAGCCGCCATCCGGGCCCCCTCGACTTCGGTGGACTCCGGGTAGAGGCCGCGCCGGCTGCACTCACGCCCGAACGCGGCGATGGCGCGCGGATGTGCCAGGAAGAACCGCGTCTTCCGCCGGCGTGAGAGCAGTTCGTCGAGGTCGTCGGGGGTGGGCGGACCCGTGCGGGTGTGGATGCGCTGTCGCAGCGCGGCGTTGTGCAGCAGGCCGAAGTCGCGGTTGTTGACCATCTCGTGTTCCTGGCGCTCGCGCAGCGCCTCGATGGTCAGCCGGAGCTGCTGCTCCACCTGGTTCATCGGCTCGTTGTACAGGTCGGCCACCCTGGAGTGCGCCCGCAGTACCGTCTGGGCCACACTCAACTCGTACTCCCGGGGCTCGCGCTCGTAGTCCACGAACGTCCCCGCCAGCGCCGGCTCACCGGCGTGCCCCGCCGACATCCCGATATCCGCCTCGCCGCACTTGTTCCGGGGTCCGGGATCGGTGAGCTGCTCCCGGATGTGCGCGCGCAGGGACTCCGACTCGCGGACCGCGCGCTCGGCCTCGTCCCTCCGCAGTGCCATCACGATGCACGGGGTGGTGGCCTTGACGGTGAAATCCCAGGTGTCAGGGTCCTGCCCGAGTACCTCCGCGCCGAAGTACGCGCCGTCGGCCAGGACGTCGAGGACCGCCGGCTCGTCGTACTTGCCCTGTCCGACCTTCTTCACCTTGCCGTGGGCCAGGACGTACACCCCGTCCACCGGCTGACCGGCCTCCACGACGACCTCGCCCGGCTGGAACTCGCGCTGCTCGAACCGGTCGGCCAACGCCTCCAGCACCGCGTCGTCACCGAACCCCCGCAGAGCCGGAAACTCCCGCAACTCCCCCGGCACCACACTCACCTCAGCACCGGTATTCACACACGTCACACGGCCATCGCCCACCGTGTACACCAGGCGACGGTTCACCCGGAACACCCCGCCACGAGCCTCCACCCACGGCAGCATCCGCAACAGCCACCGCGACGTCACCCCCTGCATCTGCGGGGACGACTTCGTCGTCGTCGCCAGATTCCGCGCCGCCGACGTCCCCAGACTCAACTGCCCGGGTGTGCGCTGTCGGTTTCCGTCGTCCGTTTCCACCACTGTCAAAACAAGAGCCACCAATCCTGCTCGGCGCTGTCGGTCTGGAACTGCCCGCCCGGCCGGCGGCCCCGAACGGGCCGCCATGGGGGTGGCGGCCCTTCGCGGCTGCCTGGGGGCTCGGCCCGCTCGGGGTTGAGGCCGATCGGGGCTGGGGCCGCCCGGGGGGGGCTTGGGGTGAGAGGAGGTCTTGGGCGTGTTCGGTGGATGCTGCCCGTCGCGAGCGGCGTATCCAGTGGTGCTGGCACAAGGCCGAAGGAGGAGTTCCCCTGCTGTGCACTGCCTCGCAAGCTCGGCAGCATCGCACAGCGGGGGCCCGCCCGGGTTCGGCTGTCGACTGAGAGATGCGCAGTGACAGTGCCGCTGGGGCGACGCGCAGCAGGGTATGTGTCCGCCGAACATGCCCTAGGGCCTTAGTCCTCCCGGCCGAGTTCGACGTCCTCCAGGACACCCAGGGCATCGGGCACCAGGGGGGCCACGGAGTAGTAGGTGCTGACGAGGTAGGAGATGATCGCCTGCTCGTTGATGCCCATGAACCGCACGGAGAGCCCCGGCTGGTACTCGTCGGGGATCCCGGTCTGGTGCAGGCCGACCACGCCCCGGTTCTGCTCTCCGGTCCGCATGATGAGGATCGAACTGGTGCGTGCGCTGGTGACCGGGATCTTGTTGCAGGGCAGGAGGGGCACGCCCCGCCAGGCCGGGACCTTGTGGCCGGACATGTCGATGCTCTGCGGGTAGAGGCCGCGTCGGCTGCACTCCCGCCCGAACGCGGCGATGGTGCGCGGGTGCGCGAGCATGAAGGCCGGCTCCTTCCACACCGTGGCGAGGAGCTCGTCGAGGTCGTCGGGGGTGGGCGGACCGGTGCGGGGCTGGATCCGCTGTTCGAGGGCGGTGTTGTGCAGCAGGCCGAAGTCGCGGTTGTTGACCATCTCGTGCTCCTGGCGCTCGCGCAGCGCCTCGATGGTCAGCCGGAGCTGCTGCTCCACCTGGTTCATCGGCTCGTTGTACAGATCGGCCACCCGGGAGTGCACGCGCAGCACCGTCTGGGCCACACTCAACTCGTACTCCCGGGGCTCGCGCTCGTAGTCCACGAACGTCCCCGCCAGCGCCGGCTCTCCGACGTGCCCCGCCGACATCCCGATATCCGCTTCACCGTGGTCGTTCCGGGGTCCGCGGTCGGTGAGCTGGTCCCGGATGTGCGCGCGCAGGGACTCCGATTGGTCGATCAGCTCAGCCATCGACCGCTGGGGCAGCGTGAGCACCGTGCACCGGGTGACGGCTTTGGCCGTGAAGTCCCAGGCGCCCTCCGAGCCGGTGAGTACTTCGTCGCCGAAATGGCTGCCGCCGGCCAGGACGTCCAGGACGATGGCGTCTCCGTACTTGCCCTGTCCGACCCTGTTCACCTTGCCGTGGGCCAGGACGTACACCCCGTCCACCGGCTGACCGGCCTCCACGATGACCTCGCCCGGCTGGAACTCGCGCTGCTCGAACCGGTCGGCCAACGCCTCCAGCACCGCGTCGTCACCGAACCCCCGCAGAGCCGGAAACTCCCGCAACTCCCCCGGCACCACACTCACCTCAGCACCGGTATTCACACACGTCACACGGCCATCGCCCACCGTGTACACCAGGCGACGGTTCACCCGGAACACCCCGCCACGAGCCTCCACCCACGGCAGCATCCGCAACAGCCACCGCGACGTCACCCCCTGCATCTGCGGGGACGACTTCGTCGTCGTCGCCAGATTCCGCGCCGCCGACGTCCCCAGACTCAACTGCTGGTCGCCCGTCGGCGCGGAGTCCGACCCAACCGTCTCCGTCACAGAAAACACCACCGTTTCCGATCGCAATCAACACAGGGAAATTCGACACGACACCCGTGGAATGAATTCCCTGGGCGCCGAATGCCGCCCCCCCCAAAGAGACCACACTCCCGGGGTGCGCGCAATAGAAATGGAAATCATTCAACAGGGACGGAAAATAGGATATTCGTTCAGGCGTACCCGCAGCTCAGCCCGTACTAACAAAGAGAATGAGAGCGCGCACAGCGCGGACTGGGGACACTTATGGCGAACGCGACAAATCCACGCGATCCCATCGAAAAAGCCCGAACGATTTAACCTCTTATGCGGGTGATGTCGCGATCGCGAGAATCCCACGCATGCTCCCTGATGGCCACGGGTTTTCCCTTACGGACCAACCAGAAGATCCGCGGTGCCTTGTCTGCAAAACGGACCGCTCATTGAACGGGCGCAGCCCAGCGGTACCGGCGTTCGGGGCGTCCCGTTCAGCGGCGCGCGCGGGCTGTCTCCTGCTCAGCGGCGCGGCCCATCCGGGTGACGGCTTCGGTGAGCACCGCCTGCGAGGTGGCGAAGTTGACGCGGACGTGCCCTGATCCCCCGCTGCCGAAGGTGTGACCGGAGCTGAGCGCGACCCGGGCCCGGTCGAGGAACATGCGCGCGGGACCCGCGAGTTCGGTGACCGCTCCCGGCCCGTCAGCCGACGCGGCGGAGTCCGGGTCCAGGGCCCGGCAGTCGAGCCAGGCGAGGTAGGTGCCTTCGGGGCGCAGGTGGCCGACCTGGGGAAGGTGTTCGTCGATCAGGCGCGTGAGCAGTGTCCGGTTGGCGTCCAGGCCCCGGAGCAGAGCGTCCAACCACTCCTGGGAGTCGCGGAAGGCCGCTGTGTGGGCGATGATCCCGAGATGGCTGGGCCCGTGGCCGACCTCTTCGGGCATCCGGGCCAGGTCCGCGGCGGCCTCGGGGCCGCTCACGGCCAGCGCGGCCTTGAGCCCCGCCAGGTTCCAGGCCTTCGAGGCGGATGTCAGCGAGAACGCGTCCTCGGATCCGGCGACGGTCAGGTAGGGGGTGAATTCGGCGCCCGCGAGCACCAGAGGGGCATGGATCTCGTCGGAGATCACCCGCACGCCGTGCCGTCCCGCCAACTCGGCGACGGAGCGCAGCTCGGCCCCGGTGTGCACGGCGCCCGTGGGATTGTGCGGGTTGCTGAGCAGGTACACCCCCCGAGGGCTGGCGGCGCGCGCCCTGCCGAAGGCCCTGTCGAGGGCTTCGAGGTCGACGCGTCCGTCCGCCGCGAGCGGCGACTCGACGATCTGGCGGCCGGCGTGGGTGACGAACGCGTAGAACGGCGGGTAGACCGGGGCGTTGACGACCACCGGGTCCCCGGGCTCGGTGACCAGCCGGAGCACCTCGACGATGCCCATCATGACGTCGGGCACGATCCTGGTGTGCTCGGTCGGGAAGCCGGCCCAACCCCACCGGCGTTCGGCGAAGCCGGCGAGGGCCCGCGCGTACTCGTCCCCGGCCGGATAGCCGGTGTCGCCGGTGTCGACGGCACGGCGCAGGGCGTCGGCGATCGGGGCGGCCAGGGGTACGTCCATTTCAGCCACCCACAACGGGAGCACGTCCTCACCGTAGGCGCGCCACTTCATGCTGGTGCGCTGGCGCAGTTCGGTGAGTGACAGGGCTTCGAGCGGGTTCGTTGCGTCGGCTGCGTTCACGCGGCTCACCTCACCTGACGACGGCCCACGATGATGCCACGGGAAGCGCCGTCGGGTCAGCCCGGCGGACTCTGCCCCTCCTTCCCGTATCGGGTGCGCAGCAGGCCGCGGCACCAGCCCGCGTTGCCCTCGATGCTGATGCGGGTGGTCCGGGCCAGGCGCAGCCGGATCGGAAGCTCCTCTTCTGTGAGCGCGGCGCCCGACTCGTCGACCAGCAGCGGGGCCTTGGCGTCCGAGGGAAGGCCGAGGTCCGCACGGCGGCGGCGCAGACGCCCCAGGTCGGACGCGGGCACCCGGTCGGCCAGGTCCCCCAGGCGCAGGCTCAGGAGCTCCGCGTGGTCGGCACCGCCCGCCAAGAGTGTGCTGGCGACCAGTTCCTGGCCGGCTTCGTGGGCCTTGCGCCGGAAGGTGCGGCGCAGCTCCTCGAGCTCGCCCTCGGCCAGCTCCGGGAAGGACGCGCCGAAGCCGTGGCCCGCGGCGACACCCGCGTTGATCTCCTCGGACGCGAAATGGTCGAGCAACCGCACCCGGACCCCCGCGACGCCCGGCAGGGCGCGCAGGGCGTCGTCGGCGTCGGCGACCATGAGGAACGCGAAGTTGGGTGCGCAGAAGTAGGTCGGCAGCCGCAGGTCGACGGTGACCGTCCCGTCCTCGTCCACCCCGGTGCCGGACACGAACCCGAGGTCGGTGACGGGCTCGTCCAGTTCCGGGTCGCGTACCGTGTCCAGCGCGCGCCGCACCGCGGCGGCCGACACCGGGGGCCGCGCGCGTGTGCGCGTCATCCCGTCACCGCCTCCTCGTTCTTGGTGGCGGCCACCACCGGTGAGGTGTCGCGCTGCTCCGGCACGGACAGCCCGAGCCCGGACGGCACCTCGATGTCGTAGAGGCGGGCCAGGTTGAGCCCGAGGATCTTGCGCTTGACGTCCGCCGTGAGCTCCCCGTACTCGCCCTGCATGTCCTCGGGTATCTGGAAGTCCGCGAACGCCTCGACCAGCCACTTCGGCGTCCAGATCGCGTAGTCGCTGGCGAAGGTGACACGGTTCTCGTCCAGCCAGTAGAGGAGTTCCCCGATGATCTGGGCGAAGTACCGCGGTCGCGTGTGGATGAACGGCATCGCCACCGCCAGCCCGCCGTACACGTTGGGTTCCTGGGTGGCGATCCAGCAGAAGTCCTCCAGCCTCGGCAACCCGACGTGCTCGACGATGAAGTTGAGGTCGGGGAAGGCCGTGGCCACGTCGTCGACGTCGGCCACGTCGAAGGCGTCCCGGTTGAGGGGGTAGATGGTGGGGCCCTTGTGCACGTGGATGTTGCGGATGCCCAGTTCCCGGCACTTCTCCAGGTAGCGGTAGGACCAGGGGTCGGACAGCTTCCAGCCCTTGGACTCGCCCTTCCACTCGGCGGTGTAGAGCTTGACACCCTTGAGCTTCCACCGCTCGGCCAGCCGCTCCAGTTCGGCCAGGCCCGGCTCGCCGTCGCGCGGGTCGAACGAACCGTTGACGATGAACTTGTCCGGGTGCTTCTCGGCCAGCACCCCGTCCTGCTCGGTCGTGTTGAAGCCGTTGACGAAGAAGTCGGTGAGGTAGGTGGGCTGGAAGATCGCCTTGTCCACGTGGCCGACCTCGAACAGGTCGTGCAGGACGTCCTCTTCGCTCTGGCGCTGGAAGTGCTCCAGGTCCCACACCTCGCCCTCGGGGCTGAGGTTGCGGTGGTAGTCGTAGAAGCAGTTGATGAAGCCCTCGCCGTAGCGGTTGGCCTGGTTCTCGGGCCTGCCGTCCCAGAAGTGGATGTGTCCGTCGACGATGAAGTAGCGTTCCCCGTCCTTCTCGTACATCTGGTTCCCCCCGCGGTTGTGCGGGCCGCGAAGGCCCGCGCTCGAACACCTCAGCGTTTGACGGGCTCGAGGATGGCGCGCCCGCCCGGTATGCGCCCCTCGTCCAGGTCGGTGAGGGCGTCGACGGCCGCGTCCAGGGGGTAGGCCTCCGTCCGCAGGCGGACGCTCCCCTTCGCGGCGAGGACCATCAGCTCCACCAGGTCGGTGTAGGAGCCGACGAGGTTGCCGATGACGTTGATCTCCCTGGAGATGACGTCAATGGTGGGGATGTCGACCGCGCCGCCGTAGCCGATGACGAAGTAGCTGCCGGCGTTCCGGGTCATCGACACCCCCTCGCTCTCGGTGCCGCCCTCACCGACGAAGTCCAGGACCACCTCGGCGCCCCGGCCGCCGGTGGCGTCCAGGACGGTCTCCACCTGTGTGCCGTCGGCGACCACGGTGTGGTGGGCTCCCATGTCGTCGGCGAGCCGCAGCGCCTCCGGCGACCGGTCCACGACGACCGTCTCGGCGGGCGTCATGGCCAAGAGCGACTGGAGGCCGATGTGGCCGAGCCCGCCGACGCCGATGAGGACCGCGTACGCGCCCGGTGGAAGCATCGGGACCGCCTTGCGCACGGCGTGGTAGGCGGTGAGTCCGGCGTCGGCCAGCGCGGCGACCTCGGCGGGTGCCAGCCCGGGGTCGAGCTTGACGCAGGCACGGGCGTTGGTGAGCAGGTATTCGGCCATGCCGCCGTCGGCGTTGATGCCGGGGAACGAGGAGTCCTCGCAGTGCACGTCGTCGCCGGACCGGCAGGCCAGACACAGGCCGCAGGTGACCAGCGGGTGCAGGATCACCTTGTCCCCGGGGCTGACGTTGGCCACTGCGGCGCCGGTCTCCAGCACGGTCCCCGCGTTCTCGTGGCCGATGACGTACGGCAGCTCGACGCCGCTCTTTTCGGCCCACTGCCCCTCGACGATGTGGAGATCGGTGCGGCACACTCCGGCTGCGTTGACCTCGACCAGGACGTCCAGCGGTCCGGTGACCTTCGGGTCGGGCACCTCGTCGATGGACGGCCGCTGGTTGTACTCGTGGACCCGTACGGCACGCATGTCTCTCCCCCGAAGGCTGATGTGAACTGCGTCACTCCATGAGAACACGAGCCGGAATCCATGGGAAGTGGCCGGAACTGCGTAGGCCCCCCTCCCTTCAGCCCGGGCCCAGTCCCGGTGAGCGGAATACGCGCGCGCCGGAGCGAGTGCGTGCGGCACCGTCTTGGGGGACTTCGGGAGGTACGCTCATGCCCTTCATCCACCGGCCCAGGACAGCCGTGGTCACGGCGCCCGCGGTGTGCGCCGTCTTCGCCCTGCTGGCGAGTACCGCTGCCGCAGCCCCGCAGCGGACCGACGGCCCGGGGCACGCCGAGGACTGGCGCGGTGCGCCGTACTCGGTGGCGGAGATCGCGGGGGTACCGGGGCTGCCCGGAGCCGAACGCGACCTCTTGGTGACCTACGGGTCGACGGGTGCGTCCGGAGAGCGCATCACCGCCTCCGGGACCGTCGCGGTACCCCCCGGAAAGCCGCCCGAAGGCGGCTGGCCCGTGGTGGGTTGGGCGCACGGCACCACCGGGGTGTCCGACCTGTGCGCCCCGTCGGCCCAGTTCCCGGACGGGCCCGCGTACGAATACGCCTCCATGGCCGACGAGACACTCGACCAGTGGATCGAGCGGGGTTACGCGGTGGTCCGAGCCGACTTCGAAGGGCTCGGCACACCTGGCGGCCACCCCTACCTGAATGGACCAAGCGCCGCCAACACCGTCGCCGACCTGGTCACCGCCGCACAGCGGATCGACGAGAACGTGGGGGAAGACTGGGTCGCCCTCGGGCACAGCCAGGGCGGCCACGGAGTGCTGTACACGGCGGACGGCACCCAACCCGGTGTCCAGGCCTCGGAGAACCAACCGCTCGGCGTGGTCTCGGCCGCCCCCGGCGGCGTCGGCGTCAGCGAGCTGGTCGCCTTCTTCGAGGAGGCCGACCCCGACGACGAGAGGACCAGGGAGGCACTGCCGTTCCTTCCGCTGCTGCTCCTTGGTGCGGCCGCCGCCGAACCGGGGCTCGCCCCGGAGGAATACCTGACCGAGGGCGCGCAGCCGGTCCTGTCCGCTGCCCGGACCGGGTGCATGGACGACATCCGCGAGGCCGCAGAGGGCATCTCCGCGGACGCGATCTTCCGCGAGGACGCGCAGACCGACGACCTGGAGTCCTACTTCCGCTCCCAGGAACCCGACGACCTCGAGTTGGAGGTACCCACCCTCTTCGTCCAAGGCACGGAGGACGTCCTCGTACCCCCGGCCGAGACGGAGTGGCTCGCCGAGACGCTGGCGGACCGGGCCACCGCCGACGTCGACTACCGCGCCTACGAGGGCGAGGACCACCGCGGGGTGCTGGCCGCGTCCTTCGAGGACACAGTGGAGTTCGCGGACCGGCTGCACGCGGGGCGCTGAACAGCCCCTCGAAGGTCTCGTGCCCGGGGCCGTAGCCCGCGTCCCCGGGCCCGGATACGCGCCCTGGTCAGCCGATGCGGGCGGCCAGGGCGCGCAGGGCGCCGGGGCCGATGGGTTCGTCGTCCACCAGGTCGAGTTCGACGGTGCCGTAGGGGGCGAAGCGCTCCCGGACGGCCTTCAGCAGCTCGGGGTCGGCCTCCGGAGGGACCTGGTTGACCACCACCGTGCCCAGGCGGAAGCCGGTCTTGGCGAGTTGGGCCGCGGCGCGGTCGGTCTCGGCCAGGACCATCCGGCGCGGCACTAGGACGAGCCTGACCTCGGCGTCCTCGCGCAGGCGCTCGGCCGCCCGTTCGAGCTTGCGGCGGCGCGCGTGCAGCTTCTCGAGGAGGGGATCGTCCGGGGCGCCGTCGGTTCCGCCCCCGACCACTCCCACGGCGAACCGGTCGGCGTCGACGGCGCGTTCGCGCTGTCGCACCAGTCCCTGGACCCACGGGGTGAGCAGTTCGGGAAGGTCGAGCAAGCGGAGGAGGTGGCCGGTCGGGGCGCTGTCGACCACCAGCCGGTCCCACTGGCCCGGTACTTCCGCCATGGCGTCCATGAGCAGGTCGGCCAGGGCCGACTCCGCCATGCCGGGGCCGGCCGCGGCATGGTCCAAGTGCCGGGTCACGGCGGGCAGGACCTCCTGGGGCAGGGCGGCACTGGCGTCGTCGCCGATCTGCCGGACGCGGCGGCGCAGGGCGGCGTCCGCGTCGGGTTCACGGGCCCACAGGTGGTCGGTGACCCGGACCGGGCGGTCCCCGAGGGGAAGGTCGAGCGCGTCACCGAGGGAATGTGCGGGGTCGGTGGACACGAGCAGGGTGCGCAGGCCCTCGTCTGCGAGGCGGACGGCGTACGCCGCGGCCATGGTGGTCTTGCCGACTCCGCCCTTGCCTCCGAAGAAGACGATGGGGGCGTCCTTGACGGGTCGGCCCTGCTCGGCACCGCTCCGGTGCCCGTCCCGGTGCCTGTCGCGCTCCCCGCGCCGCCTGCCGAACCTCAACAGCACACCCCCGGCCCACCGAAGTCGTCGCGCCCCATACGCTGATGCCATTCGTGCAGGTCAGCGACCATGTAGGGGATCAGGTCGAGAGTCTCATAGGACACGGGCCCCTCAACTCCCAGGGTCTCCAGGAGGAGAAGGGCCCGCAGTGTGTCCTCCTGGGTGCGCGCCTCCCGGCGGATCTCCTGCCGCCAACGCGAGGCGAAAACCTCGTCGTGGAAGGCCTCCACCCGCTTCCAGGCGTCACGCGCGCGAGAGAGCGCACCCAACAGGTCCACGTTCCTACTTCTCCTTCGGGTCGGAGCTGTCGGAAGCCGTCTCATCGGCCTCCGCGCCCTCGGACTCCGCATCCGCGCCACCGGCTTCGCCTCGGGCGGCCCAGGCCTTGCGCAGCGCGAGGGTGGCCTCCACGATCAGCCAGAGCGCCAGGACGAAGATGACGAAGTCCAACGGGGCCAGCAGGAACTGGTCGACCAGGGAGTCCGACCGCACGAACTCGACGAGGTTGACGATGAGCGCCCAGGACGTCATCACCAGCAGGAAGACCAGCGGAACGAGGACGGCGATCGGGTTGCGCCCGCGCTTGGTCACCCACACCGCGACCACCGCGAGCGCCAGCCCGGCGGTGAGCTGGTTGGTGGTACCGAACAGCTGCCACAGGGTACCGAAGGCGAAATCGCCGGGGACGAGCGCCAGGGCAAGTGGGACGGCGGTGGCGATCACGGTGGCCATCGTGAGGTTGCGCGCCAGCGGGCGGAACCCAGCGATCGTGGCGATCTCCTGGACGATGTAGCGCTGGAGCCGCACACCGGTGTCCATGGTGGTGGCTGCGAAGCTGACCACGACCACCACCGCGAAGATGACGCCGACCTGCAAGGGGACACCGATGTTGGTGGCGAACTGGCCGACACCCTCGACGAAGTTGCCGGTCGCCCCGGCAGAGGCGGAGCCGAAGTCGCTGTAGATGCCGTTCCACTCGACCAGCGGCGAGGCGGAGGCGGCCACGACACCGGCGGTGCAGGCGAGGATGGAGCAGACCGCGAGCGTGCCCTCACCCGCCGCGCCCAGGTAACCGACCATCCGGGCGTCGGTCTCCTTGTCGAGCTGCTTGGCCGTGGTCCCGGACGCGACGAGGCTGTGGAAACCGGAGATCGCACCGCAGGCGATGGTGACGAACAGCAGCGGGAACCAGGGCGGGGAGTCCGCCGGGATGTCGGTGTTGATCGCCGGGGCGACGATGGTGTCCCAGCCGGCGATCACGCCGAGGAAGATGACCACGAAGGCCAGGATCATCTGGTGGAGATTGATGTAGTCGCGCGGCTGCAACAGCATCCACACCGGGAGGCGGGACGCGATGAAGGCGTACAGGAACAGCAGGAGGATCCACACGGTGACCGGGGTCGTCCCCAGTGCCTCAGCGAAGCCGGTGAGGTCGATCGGGTACATCACGCCGAGCGGAATGCACACGTAGACCAGGGCCAGCGCGATGATCGACGGCACCAGGGCGGCGGTCCGGCGCCGGTAGACGACCTGGCCGACCGCGATGGCCAACGGGATCGCCACGAGGACCGGTAGCACCGCCTCGGTGTAGTCCGCGAAGAGGTTGGCGATGACGATGGCGAACACCGCGTTGACCATGGTCAGCAGGAAGAAGATGATCACCAGGAACAGCGTCCTGGCACGCTTGCTGATGACCTCCCCGGCGAGGGTGCCGATGCTCCGCGCCTTGTGGCGGACCGACACCGCCAGGGCTCCGAAGTCGTGCACACCGGCCGCGAAGACCGTGCCCAGGAGGACCCAGGCGAGGGCGGGTCCCCAGCCCCAGAACACCGCGACGGCAGGACCGACGATGGGGGCTGCCCCCGCCACGGAGATGAAGTGGTGGCTGAAGACGATGTGCCGATTGGTCGGAACGAAATCGACGCCGTCCTTGTAAGTGTGCGCGGGGGTGACGTACCCCGGTTCGAGCGCGTACACCTTCTCCGCCAAATATCGCGAATAGTAGCGGTAGCCAAGGGCGAACACCGCCACCGACGCGAGTAGGACTAGGGCTGCGGGCATGGCCGGGGCCCACCTTTCACGCTCCGGGTCCGAGCCGACACGGCGACCCCATCCGTACTCGTCACCCGGGAGTCGCAGCCGATTCGGAGGATGGGTTAAAGTCATCAGAAATTAACACGCGTCATTCCTCACTTATAAGGCCTGACCTTGACGGACCTGATCACGGTTTGGCAGCGATCCACCGTCGCCGAACTCAGTTGGACCACCCCTGCGGGGCCCCTGGGTATTCCCGTGGTTCCGCTCTTGTGGCGCGACACCCCGTGCGTCGCCCTCCCCTACTCCATGGCCGGGACCGCCCTCTCCCTCCGCGGTCTGCGGGTGGCCTTCAGCGCGACCGCCGAGGACGCGGGCGGCCGGACGGCGGTGGCCGGATCGGGCCCCGTAGACGTGGTGGAGGACCTAGAGGGGGCCGAGTTCGTGGAGCACCTGGTGGAGCAGGAGGCGGTCAAGCACCCGCCCACGCGGCTGCGCGCGGACAGCCTGATCGCCCGCAGGGAGAACTGGTGGTGGGTGCCCCGGGTGATCGTGTCCCTGGCCTCGTTGGAGGAGGAACGCGAACTCCACCCGCGTACGCGGGCCACGGACGCACTGCTGGTCCGCGACCGTTCCGGGCGCCCGGTGGTCGACGTGGTCACCGCCGAGGACTGGTCGGACCGTTCGGCGGAGAGCATCGGCCTGTGGTCCCGCGCAGGTGGGCTGCTCGAGGGGGCGGAGGAACCGGTGTTCGCCTTCTCCCACCAGTACAGCCCCGACTTCGAGCGGTGGGAGCGCTGGTTCCGGTCGGGCCGCCTCACGGGTGAGACCCTGATCGTGAACGACGCTGAGGGCACGCCGGTCGGCGAAGCCCCCTCCGGGCCTATGCCGCCCTACGGGCTACTCGAACGCTTCTCCAACCACCGTTCCGTGGCCCGCGCCTGCCGCGCGGGCATCGCCGCAGCGGAGTCCCGCGGCTAGATGGGGGCTCCCCCTTGGTCATGGACACCTGCAGCCAGCAGTACAGCGGAGAAGCCTACTTCCCGACCACGCGGTACCGGGGTACAGTACTTTCGGGATGCTTCTGGTAATCACAGTAGGCCCCCGGGGCGACCCGGGGGCCTTCGCTGTTGGCGCTACAGACGGGCCGCAGTGGTGAGAAGCGCGGCCCACTCGGCGGAAGGGAACGCGAGGTGCCCGTCCTCACGACGCTTGGTGTCACGCACAGCCGACAGGCCGGGGCTATCGGCGACCTCGACGCAGTCCTGAGTCTGGCCCCCACTGTGGGAGGACTTGCGGAAGTTCAGGGTGTGGGACGTTTCTGGCATGGACACTCTCTCAGAGGGATGACAAGCGGTTCCGAATCAGCGCGCGCGACTCGTCTACGGACAGGGCGGATGCCTGCACAAAGTCGAACCGGCGCGTGTACTGGCGAATCTGCGGTTCGGACTCCAGGTAGAGCTCTTCGGAAGCGACCTCCAAATACACCACCGGCGGCTCGGGCACCGGAAACTCCATGATCACGAAGTGCGCGGTCATGGCAGCGTGCGGGCCACCCGCTACGGGAAGGACCTGGATCCCGACGTTCGGCCGTTGGCTGACCTCAACAAGGTACTCCAGCTGGTCACTCAGCTCGGGCGTGATGTGAAGCAGCGCGGCTTCGTCGATGACAGCCCAGAACGCTGGTGGATTCGCGCGGCTGAACACTGCCTTGCGCAGCATGCGAACCTCGACCCGTTGGTCGACATCATCGACGTCACCCATGGAACTCGCGACGGCCATGGCACGTGCGTAGGGCTCAGTCTGGAGTAGTCCCGGGATGGTCATGGACTGATAAGAGCGGATCGAGGAAGCCTCCGACTCCAGCCCGATCAGCTGCCCGGTGCCGAGGACGTTCTCATAGGTCGCCCACCAGCCCTTACGGCTCGCCTCTTTGACCAGCTCTGCGTACCCGTCCCGCTCGTCGGAGTCTGTGACTCCATAGATGTCCAGCAGCAGGAAGACATCGTCGACGGAAAGCCTCTTCCAGTCGCCGGTTTCAAGCCTGTTCACCTTGGATTCGGACCACCCGCGTGTCTTGCCGCTGCGCTTCTTGGCTTCGGCCGCGACAGCTTTCGCCGTCAGCCCGGACTTCTCACGTTGTTGGAAGAGGAGTCGGCTGAGACGCCGTCGGCGCAGGGTCGGGCTGACCATGTCGCTGTCCTTCCGTGCGGGCCCCGTCTGGCGCCCTGATCTTACGGCGGACCAGAGAGATTCCGACATTTCACGCACCCTTCGTAAAAATTCACTGCCATCACCTAGATTACTCGCACCCGTTAAAATTTGGGGCTTGCAAATATTTAAGAACGGCGCAAACATAGAGTCACCAGAACATCCCGCCGGACCTCCCATCCGGCATCCGAGCACCAGGAGCCGCGCTATGCCGCGATACCTGAACCTGTCCGAGCTGGCCTACGTGCGCCACCGAGCCGCTGACCTGCTGAGCCGCCGCCGTCCCCGTAACGCGGGGCGGGTGCGCACCTACGCCGCTGCTCCCCGAACCCTGGCCGAGGCGCGGTCGCCGCGCTCGCCCCGGCCGCCGCAGGTCCCGGGGCCCCGGCGCCCCTTGGAAACCGCACCCC
>NZ_BAAGZJ010000112.1:0-21743 GCF_054778635.1 Nocardiopsis nanhaiensis | reverse complement strand
CGTGTTGCCCGGACGGGTCGCGGTGGGCCTCCGGCGCGCTGGGCGCTGACGGCGGGCGCTGTGCTGACGGTGCCGCATCTGCTCTCCTGGCGGCGTCGGCACGGCGCGGCCGTGGTGGGCCCGGTGGGGTGGGCGGGCCTGGCCGCCGCCGGGGACGCGGCCCGTTCGTTGGGGACGTGGTGGGGCATGGCCAGGGCCGGTTCGCTGGCCCCGTTGGTCCCCCGTCCCAGGCCGCCGGTGCTGGCCAAGCGGGGGTCCATCCAGGTGGCGGGGGATGCCGGTAATTCCTGGCGTAAGCAGGAGTCGACCTCGCTCGTTAGCAAGCGTTAACAATGGTTACTCATAGTCATGGAACTGGAGGTGGGGGTGGGGCTGTCGATGTTTTGGGGCGGCGGAGTTTATGCCCGCGGCTAACGCTCTCGGGAAGCTTCCTTGACCCTGGGTGCCCCCGAGGGTGTGAGTGTTTCGTGCGTGTTGCGAATCGGGGTCGACTTCGCCGAAAAGGGTCTAGGCATGGTAAACGACGTTTACCCGTTCGATCCTTAAGGAGTACATCAGTGCAGGCCAGCGCGGTGTGATTACGCAATGCTGTTGATAGGTTGCAGATAGTGTAATCTTGACAATGGGGTCAGTGGTTGCTGCCCAAATTGCCACCGTTGTCCTTTCTTGATGTGTCAGTTACCGGCAAGTGTCTAGTGATCCCGCAGACTCTTGGCATTCCGGTCACGGATCGTGAGCGGAAAGTACGTGTGTTTCGACAGTCACTGGGAGTAATCCTCATGGTGGCGGAGACCGTTAGCAGTCCTGGGTTGAGGCCACCCGGGTGCGGCGGTCCCCTGTCCGCCTCGGGACGTTCCTCAGTAACTGCGACTCGCAACCACATATCGAGCGCTGGGTTCGGCTGTTGAGGTTCGGAGATAGTTTTGGGCAAGTTCCTGGCCAGGCGGCTGCTGAACTACGTCGTGCTGATTTTTCTCGCGACGAGTTTCGCCTACATGCTCGCGGCCACCAACCTGATGCCGCGCGAGTACTTCGAGCAGATGCAGCCGCCGCCGGATCCGGAGTACGTCAACGCCCAGCTCGACAGCCTCAACCTCAATGACCAGACGCCGCTGATCGAGCGCTACCTCACCTGGTTGGGCGGGCTCTTCGTCGGTGACTTCGGCCAGACCGTCCAGGGCGGTGACGTCACCAGCGAAATGCTCATGAAGGCCGGTGTCACCCTCCGCCTGATCACGGTGGCCACCATCATCGGCAGTGCCATGGGCATCGCCATCGGCGCCTACGCCGCCGTGCGCCAGTACCGCGCCTTCGACAAGGCCGCCACCGGCGCCTCCTTCTTCGTGCTGTCGATCCCCACCGTCGTCATCGCGATCGTCATCCAGGTCCTCGCCGTGGCCGTCAACGAAGCCCTCGGCTTCCAGTTCCTCAGGTACTCGGGCGAGTACACGGCCGGCATCCAAGGCGCATGGTGGGAACTCGTCCTCAACCGCGTCTACCACGCGTTCCTGCCCACACTCGTGCTCGCGTTGACGCTGTTCGCCGCCTTCGCCCGCTACCAGCGCAACATGATGCTGGACGTCCTGGGCGCCGACTTCGTACGCACCGCGATGGCCAAGGGGCTCACCCGGCGCAAGGCCCTGTTCAAACACGCCCTGCGCACCGCGATGATCCCCACCATCACCTACTTCACGTTCACCTTCGGCATGCTGGTCTCCGGTGCGACCTTCACCGAGAAGATCTACGGCTGGCACGGCATGGGTGCCTGGCTGATCGACTCCATCGCCCGACAGGACGTCCACGTGGTCGCGGCCGTCTCCTGGTTCATGGCGGTCACCATCATGACGGCGTCCTTCCTCTCGGACATCCTCTACGCCTGGCTCGACCCGAGAGTGCGGGTGTGACGATGACCGATCCCCGCCACCACCTCACCGTCACGTCCCTCCCGCGCGAATCCGCGGCCGCCACGCTGGAGACCACGCCATGAGCCAGTCCGACACCACACCGGAGACCACGCAGCCACCGGCCGTGCCCCCGGCACCCAACCGGCTCAGAGACATCGGGCGCCAACTGCTCGCGACCCGACGCGTCATCGTCGGTTTCGTGATGATCGGCCTGCTGGCGGCCCTGGCCTTCCTCGGCCCGCTCATCAGCCCTTGGGAGGTCGGTGAACGCGACTACCTCGCCATGCTCGACGGCCCCTCGCCCGAGCACTGGTTCGGCACCAACCGCACCGGCCAGGACATCTTCACCCAGTCCACCGCGGGTCTGCAGAAGTCACTGCTCATCGGCCTGTTGGTCGCGGCCATCTCCACGGGTGTCGCCGCGATCGTCGGCGCCTTCGCGGGCTACTTCGGCGGGATGTCCGACCGGGCCCTGATGTGGATCGCCGACCTTGCCCTGGTCCTGCCCAGCTTCGTCATCCTGGCGATCCTGTCGAGGCACTTCGTCGGCCAGGGCGGCTGGCTGATCCTGGTCATCCTGCTGGCGGCGTTCAGCTGGATGGTCACCTCGAAGATGGTGCGCGGAATGACGATCTCACTCCGCGAACGCGAGTACATCCACGCCGCCCGCTTCATGGGCGTGCCCCCCTACAAGATCATCCTGCGCCACATCCTGCCGAACATGTCGTCGCTGCTCATCGCGGACGCGACGATCATGGTCAGCACGGCGATCATCGGCGAGACCGCGCTCAGCTACTTCGGTCTGGGCGTCCAGGCTCCGGACATCAGCCTCGGTGTCGTCATCGCCGACGGCTCCTCCTTCGCGACCACCGCACCGTGGGTGTTCCTGTTCCCCACAGTCCTGCTGGTGGCGCTCGTGCTCGCCGTGAACATGATCGGGGACGGGCTGCGCGACGCCCTCGACCCGTCGTCCAAGTCGCGCCGGTCCTAGGGGGTACACACATGACTATCGACACCACCGCGGAGGGCCAGACCGTGCGCAGTGAGCGGCCTGATCAGGCCCCCGTCCTGGAGGTCACCGACCTCACCGTCACCTTCCGGGGCTTCGGCAACAACCCCGACGTCAAGGCGGTCCGCGGCGTCAGTTACACGGTCAGCAGGGGCGAGGTCCTGGGCATCGTGGGCGAGTCCGGCTCCGGCAAGTCCGTTTCGTCCATGGCCGCCATGGGCCTGTTGCCCGACCACGCCCGGATCACCGGCTCCGTGCGCCTGCACGGCGAGGAGATCCTCGGCATGCGCGACAAGGACATGGCCCGCAAACGCGGCAAGGTCATCTCCATGGTCTTCCAGGACCCGCTGTCCGGGCT
Organism: Nocardiopsis nanhaiensis; assembly: GCF_054778635.1. NCBI lineage: Bacteria > Bacillati > Actinomycetota > Actinomycetes > Streptosporangiales > Nocardiopsidaceae > Nocardiopsis > Nocardiopsis nanhaiensis. The sequence goes on along the minus strand of NZ_BAAGZJ010000112.1, from coordinate 18,472 downwards.
CACCCCCGTCTACACCGTCGGCGACCAGCTGGCCGAGGCCGTCCTGGTCCACGACCCCAAGGCAGGCAAGGCCAAGGCCCGACAGCGCGCCGTCGAGCTCCTCGACCTCGTGGGCATCCCCAACCCCGAGCACCGCTACCGGTCCTTTCCGCACGAGTTCTCCGGGGGCATGCGCCAGCGCGTCATGATCGCGATGGCGATGGCCAACAACCCCGACGTGATCATCTGCGACGAGCCCACCACCGCCCTGGACGTCACCATCCAGGCGCAGGTCCTCGACCTGCTGCGCACCGCCCAGCGCGAGACCGGCGCAGCCATCGTCATGATCACCCACGACCTCGGTGTGGTCGCGGGCTTCGTCGACCGCCTCCTGGTCATGTACGCGGGCCGCCCCGTGGAGATCGGCAGCGTCGACGAGATCTACTACCGCAGCCGGATGCCCTACACCATGGGCCTGCTCGGCGCCGTACCCCGCATGGACCTGGAGCGCCAGGGCGCCCTCGTCCCCATCAAGGGCAACCCGCCGTCCCTGACCGATCTGCCGCCCGGCTGCACGTTCGCGCCGCGCTGCCCCATCGCGCAGCCCGAGTGCGAGCTGGCCGAGCCCGCCCTTCTGGCCATCGGGTCCCAGCCCTCCGCCGCCGAGATCCAGCACGGGGCCAAGGCCGAAGGCGAACCCAGCGACGAGGTCCACGACACCGGGGTCCAGCGGGCGGCGTGCATCCGCTCCGGCGAGATCGACACCAACGACTGGACCGCCCAGGACATCTACCCCCTCCCGGACATCCCCGACGTCCCGGCGGCGTCGACGCGCCGCGAGGACCGGGCGGAGATGCTCCGGGTCGAGGACATCATCAAGCACCACCCGCTGATGAAGGGCGCCGTCCTCAAGCGCCGTGTCGGTACCGTGTACGCGGTCGACGGCCTCGACTTCGACATCCGGGAGGGCGAGACCCTGGCCCTGGTCGGCGAGTCCGGGTGCGGAAAGTCCTCCACCCTCATGGAGATCCTCGGCCTGGACAAACCCCAGCGGGGGACCCTCGAGGTCATGGGCAAGAACGCGGCCACACTCACCAAGGCCGAGCGGTTCAATCTGCGCCGCGACATGCAGATCGTGTTCCAGGACCCGATGAGCTCGCTCGACCCGCGCATGCCGGTCTTCGACATCATCGCCGAGCCCCTGCGCACCCACCGCGTCCCGGCGCCGGAGGTCACCCAGCGCGTCTACGAGCTGATCGACCTCGTCGGGCTCAACATCGAACACGCCACGCGCTTCCCCGCCGAGTTCTCCGGCGGGCAGCGCCAGCGGATCGGTATCGCCCGGGCCCTGGCCCTGGAACCGAAACTGCTGGTGCTCGACGAGCCGGTGTCCGCCTTGGACGTGTCCATCCAGGCCGGCGTGGTCAACCTGTTGGAGGAGCTCCAGGCCCGCCTGGGCCTCTCCTACCTGTTCGTGGCGCACGACCTTTCCGTGGTCCGGCACATCGCCGACCGCGTGGCCGTCATGTACCTCGGACGGATCGTGGAGATCGGCGACACCCAGTCGATCTACACCAACCCGGCACATCCCTACACCCAGGCGTTGCTGTCCGCCATCCCGATCCCCGACCCGGAGAAGGAACGCGCACGCACGCACATCGTCTTGGACGGTGACCTGCCCAGCCCCGCAAACCCGCCCTCGGGTTGCAGGTTCCGGACCAGGTGCCAGAAGTTCATCACGCTCTCGGAGTCCGACCAGGAGCAGTGCATGAGCGTCGAGCCACAGATCCTGCCCACCAACGGTGGAGACCAGGGTGCTGCTTGCCACTTCGCGGAACGGCAGGAGGTCCTCTAGCAGGTCGGTGGTTCGTGACGGCACAGGCCAGTGCCACCCCGCGCACTGGCTGACACATCACAGGAGGAAGATCCCCATGCGAATCGGGAAGGCGCGGTTTCTCGCCCCCGCCGCAGCTCTGGTGTTGGTGGCCAGTGCGTGCAGTAGCGACGACGACGGAAACGACCAGGAAGCGGCCCAGGAGGCCGTCTCGGATCTCCCGCCGGAGGACCTCAACCCGGCCGACCGCGACGACCTCCAAGAAGGCGGCGACTTCGTCTGGGCCATCACCGAGTACGAAGACCAGCACAACATGGCCCATGTCCAGGGCAACAAGGCCGACGTGCGCCGGGTCATCGCAGCGACCATGCCCTCGGCCAGCGACTACACCGTCGACGGCGACTTCATGCCCAAGGAGGAGTACGTCCTCGACTACGACGTCAGCGACGACGGGCTCGAGGTCTCCTATGAGCTGAACCCGGACGCGGTCTGGTCCGACGGCGAGCCCATCACGTGGGAGGACTACGAGGCCAACGCCCTCACGCGCGGCGGCCACCGCGACGGCGAGTACGAGCTCGGCTCCACGATCGGCTACGAGCGCATCGACGAGGTCGTCCAGGGCGACGACGAGTACTCGTTCACCCTCATGATGGACGAGCCCTTCGGTGACTGGCCGACCCTGTTCTCCGAGCTGTACCCGGCGGAGTACATGGAGGACGAGGAGATGTTCGCGGAGGACTACTACCGCGACCTCCCCGTCACCGCGGGCCCGTTCGGCGACGCGGAGTTCGACGAGACCGCCCAGCGCGTCACCATCGAGAAGGACGAGGACTGGTGGGGTACCGAGCCCAAGCTCGACCGCATCATCTTCGACGCCATGGACAGCGCCGCCATGCCGGGCGCCTACGACAACGGTGAGATCGACGGCTTCTACCTCGGCTACGACGCCGCCGGCTACGAGCTCCTGAAGGACCGGGAGGGCGACGGCGCCTACTTCACCGCCGGCGTCAACCACGGCCACCGGTTCGTGAGCCTCAACGGCTCCAGCCCGCGGCTGGAGGACGTCCGCGTCCGCCAGGCCATCGCCCTGACCATCGACCGCGACGTCATGGCCGAGGTCGCCCTCGGTGCCGTGGACTGGCCCATCACCGGTGAGGTCAACCGCCTCCTGCGCTCCAGCCAGGACGGCTTCCAGGACAACAGTGGCGACCTGGGCTCGGTCGACATCGAGCGCGCCGAAGAGCTGCTCGACGAGGCCGGCTGGACCCTCGAAGAGGGCGAGGACGTCCGCACCGACGAGGACGGCGACACCCTCACCCTGAACTACGTCGCTGTCGAGGGCATGGACATCGCCCAGGACGAGGGCGACATGGCCCGCGACATGCTGTCCGAGGTCGGCATCGAGGTCGACGTCCAGCAGGTCCCGTCCAACTCGCTGTTCACCGAGTACATCACGCCCGGCAACTTCGAGATGGCCGCCTTCGTGCTCACCGGTTCCTCCCCGTACAACGGCCTCAGCGCTGGCAACTACGGCGGTCCGCTGGACGAGGACGGCGAGGACTGGGGCAACAACAACAGCCGCCACTCCACCCCGGAGATCAACGAGCTCTTCGACGAGATGGCCGAAGAGCCCGAGCTGGACCGCTACAACGAGATCGCCAACGAGATCGACGCCGCGCTGTGGGAAGAGGTCGTGACCATCCCGCTGTACGAGCGTCCCGGCCTGTGGGTCATGGACGAGGACCTGCACAACTGGGGTGAGTACGGCCTGGCCTCGGACTACGTGTACGAGGACATCGGCTGGGCCGCGGAGTAGTCACCCCCGGGTGAACCTGCTCCACCGGGCGCTACAGCAGGCGTCCGCGCCGACGCGGTGAGCGTCCGCGGAATGTGACAGCGAGGGCGTCGGCCCCCTTCGGGGGTCGGCGCCCTCCGCCGTCCCGCACCCGGACGGCGCGCCGCCGGGGCGCCGGATTATCGGCCTGCCGGGCCGCGGCGCCATCGGACCGTCGGAAAAGTGGGGCTGGCTGTGCCAGGGCTCTCCCCCCTCCTGAGAGAATCGGTGCCGTCCGACACCGCCCCCCTGCCCCGCTCGTTGGAAAGTTCCAGATGCGACCCCACCCTCTCGCCGCCGCATGTGCGGCGGTCCTGCTGTGCGCGGCCCTCACCGCCTGCTCCCGCGACGGCGGGGACCCCGACGAAGCCGCCGACCCCACGGCGGACGCCGCCGTGGAACCCGACCCCGGGGCGGACGAGGCCAGCCCGCCCCCGGAGGACGAGACCGACGAGGAGGAATGGCCCTTCGGTACCCCGGTCGGCTGGGTGGACCAGCCCTTGGCGGAGGAGTCCGTCGCCGAGGACGAAGACGGTGAGGACGCCGAGGATTCGGAAGCCGACTCGGAGGGGGACCCGGCGGACGAGGACCCCGATGGCGGCCCGGCCACCGAAGCCCCGGACGAGCAGGCCGACGGCGAGGACTCCGGGCCCGGCCTCACCGGAGGGGCCGAGGGCGAAACGGTGACCGCCACCGACGCCGGCGAACTCGCCGAGCACCTGTCCGCGGACGAGCCCTTGGTGGTGGAGGTCGAAGGCGGGATCGGCCTCGACGGCGACGTCCCGGTCGCCTCCGACAAGACCCTCGTCGGGGTCGGAGACGGCGCCGAGCTCACCGGCGGCGGCTTGGTGCTGGACGGTTCCAGCAACGTCATCCTCGCCAACCTGATCATGGAGACCGACGGCTCCGCGATCTCCGTCCTCGGCGGGGCCCACCACGTGTGGGTGGACGGATCCACGTTCTCCGGGGGAGAGGACGGCGCCCTGGTCTCCATGACCGACGGGGCCGACCACGTCACCCTGTCCTGGAACCACTTCACCGAAGCCGCCTCCGCGATCAGTGTCGGCGGCCGTGACGACGATCCCGGCGCGCTGCGGGTGACCGTGCACCACAACTACTTCGACGGCACCTCCGGGCGCCACCCCCGCGCCCGCAACGCCGAACACGTCCACGTGTTCAACAACTACTTCCGGGCCAACCCCGACTACGGGGTCGAGTCCGCCTACGGCTCGAACGTGCTGGTGGAGGGCAACTACTTCGAGGGCACCCCGTTGTCGGTCTCCTCCGAGGAGGACGACCCCGGCAACGTGGTCACCCGGGACAACCTGCTGGTGGACTCCGAACAGCCCGAGCTGCGCGGAAACGTCCCCGATCCGCCCTACGACTACGAGCTCGACGACACCGTCGACGTCCCCGACCTGGTGATGGAGCAGGCCGGTACCGACTAGACGGATTCGGACGGCTCCGGCCGACCACGGGATCGGGCCGGGCCGGGATCAGGCCGACAGCACGTGGTAGTCGAAGGTCTCGCCGGTGCCCTCGGGTGAGGTGTAGCTGAGTCTTCGGGGATGCCCCTCCTCGTCGACCCAGAGGTCGAACTCGGCGCCGGCGACGCGGGCCAGCGTGTTGCGGCCGGTCATCGTCTCGTAGCCGCCCTTCAGGGCCGAGAACGTCCCCGTGTACCGGTGGGTGGTGTGCTCGCTGCCGGAGATCCCCCTCGTGCTCTCCGGCAGCGTGATCTCCTCCGCCCCCACCAGCGCCAGGTCGTCCGCCGTGTCAGCCAGATCGTCCAAGGTGGCCAGGACGAAGTCCACCGAGCACAGGCGCCGGTCGGCCTCTGTCGGCTGGTCCAGCAGTGTCATCCCGGAGAGCCCTTTCTGGGCGGTCATCATGAACCCGGCCTCGGGCAGGTCGTAGCGGAAGACCCGTACCCCGGTGGCGGTCTTGTGGTGGTGTTCGAAGGCGGTGTCGGCTTCGGGCCCGTGGCGAGACCAACCGCTCCCGACCTCCCGACCGTCCTGGTACTGCGTGTAGCTGACGTGGAAGGCGGGGGCGGCACGCAGCTCTTGGGCGGCCAGTTCCAGGAACGCGTCCGCGTCCTCCGGGTCGACGTCTCCGGCGGTCAGCCGCGGTTCCTGTGCCCCGTGTGCCGAGTCCGCGGTCTCTCCGTTCTCCGCCGCGGCCTCCGGCCCACTGCCGCCCAGTGTCAGCCGGGCCACGCCCCAACCGCTGGCGATCACCGCGAGGCAGAGCAGGGTCACGGACAGGATCACCGGCCAGCTGGGCCGATCCGGTTCCGCGCCCTCCGGCTCCTTCCCGGTGGGCGGCATCGATGTCGTCACTGACAACCCCTCGATTCTGCGGCTCGTTGTGCGGGGGGTACCGCCTACGCGGGGTACGACGCGGTGACTCACTGCTCCGTTCGAGTGCCGCGCGCACATAATCTCCGCTGACGGTGACGAACCGGAGCGTGTACTCGAGGTGCGGTGAGTCCAGGGCGGGTCGGAGGAAGCCGAAGGTCTCCGTCTGCACGAGTCGGCGCAGCGCCTCGTCGGACGCGTGGTCCCAGAGGAGGCGCACGGCGACGCGGGCCGCCGCGGAGGTGCTGAAGGTGCGGCTGGAGAACAGTTCGACCAGCTCCTCGGCCCGGAGCCGGAGGATGGTCGCCTCCAGCACCTCCGAGTCCAGCAGCCCCAGAAGGGCCAGGGCGCAGTCCACCCGCCCCACCGGGTCCGGGGTGGGCAGGCACCGCCGGACGGTATCAGCCACATCCAAGGGGTCCGGGAGGGGACCCGCGTCCACCCCGGTGCCCTCACCGTCCGAACCCGGTTCCTGGCCGGTCTCGGCCGCCCCGGGGTCGACCGTGCGGTCCACCGCCGAGCGCAGGGACTCGGGCACGCGTGGCAGAGCCGTCGTCAGCGACGCCACCAGCGCCACCGCCAACAGGAGCAGGGCGGCGTACTCCAGCAGTGCCCCGCCCCGGTCCGAGGGCCCGGGTGCGCCCGGTTCGCGCCCCTTCCGCCCCATCCGGCGCCAGGTCATCACCGGTCCGTGCGCCATCGCCCCCTGCCCGTGTCCTGTCGACCCTTCTCCTCGTCCCGGTGCCTCCCTCCCGCGACCGGTCACTCCTCGCCCAGGCGCGGTGGCCGGTCCTCGAGGCGGCGCAGGGCGTCCAGTACCTGCTGCCGCTGCCCGGGTGATCCCTCCCAGCCGTGTTCGTTCAGTGCGGCCAGGATCCGGCGCAGGAACCCGGCCGGGCGGGTACGGAGGTCGTACACCCCGATGGCCAGTACCGTCCATCCCGCCTCCGCCATGGCGGCGTACCGCAGCCGGTCGCGGGCGCGCTCGTGGCGCGCGGAGTGGTGCTCGGCGCTGACGCGGGCCACGGCCACCCGGTATTGCGGCCACCCGAGGTCGGCGTGCAGAAGCCCTTGCGCGCTGGGGACCGGGCACTGCGGTTGGGCCCGGGGCAGGCCCGCCTCGTACAGCAGGACCCGGGCCCAGCTCTCGGCCGGTGACTGGCTGCGCGGATCGGCCAGGCGCAGCGCGCGCGGCATCTGGCGCTGCCGGCTCCGGGGATGGTTCAGCACGGCCGCCAAGAGCTCGGCCCGGCTGGTCAACCGCAGGGACAGGAAACGGTCCAGGGCCGCGGTCGCCGTGTACAGCGAGGACGCACCCGCCGCCACGTCCAACGCGGTCCGGGGTGGGGTGGTGACCCGTACCCCCTGGACGAGGGTACGTGCGGAACAGGGGACGCGCTCGCGGTGCGGCCGGACCCCGTACCGGGCGGCCCCGGTGACCCCCGGAGGCACGGCCACGTGGAGCCGGTTGCGGGTCACCTCCGTCCCGTGGGGATGCAGGTCCACGCCCCAGACGTAGGCCGCGGTGCGCCCGAAGGCGACGGCGTCCGGCGACAGGTGGGCGAGCACGGGCCGCAGGGTGCGGAGCAGGAGGTCGTGGTCGGGCGGCAGCCCTGTGAGCGGGGAGCCGTGGGGCCGTGCCGCCTGTGCGGCCCGCGGGGTCTTCGGGGAAGGGGCGGGACGGGGGCGGGGGAAGAGAGGGGTGCAACCGGAGGGGGAGCCGTGGCTTCGCGTCATACTTCCAGGTTGGGCGCCCCGACCGGCCCGGACAAGACACCGCGAAAACCTGTGGATAACCCCGGGAACGACCTATCCGGCGGGGTTCTTCGAGGGCATCGGCGGATACCCGGCGGCGGCGCGCCCACCGCAGGCGCGCCCACCGCGAGGTCGGCTACCGGAAGGGCGGTGGGCCGACCGAGAGGTGGATGTGGTCCACGTGGTCCAGGGTCGGGTTGCCGTGATACGTGGCCGTTCGCCGGACCTCCATCCACGGGCCCGTGGCATCCCGGTTCGGGTTCCAGATGTGGTAGTCGTAAATGATCCCCTTGACCTGCATTTCCTGGTGGTTCTGGATGAGGAAGTCGATCACCTCGATGGCGGTCGCGTGCATCTCGGGCGTCGGGGTCGCACCGTAGTCCGCCATCATGTAGTCGACGGCCTCACCGAAGCCGTGATCGCTTTCGTCACCCGGCCGGTAGCCGCCCGCACTGATGTAGAAGCCGGGGAACTCCTCGTTGAGGACCCCGTGTGCGGCGCACATGGCGGGGTGCAGGCCGCCGAGGGAGTCGCAGTCGACGACCGGGCCACCGCCGAACACGACGTCCGGGTCGAAGCGGTACTGGCCCTCCTGGTCGATGAGGTGCACGTCGAAGAACTCCGAGGCCTGCTCGGCGTCGGTGACGGGTGCGCCGTCGCAGACCAGGCCGTCGTCGTCGCGGCCGCAGTCGGTGGACATCTCGATCATCGCGATGGCTTCGGCGTCGCCGACCACGGCGGACCCGTCCACGTCGTCCTCGTCCTCGCAGACCACGTCGTTCCAGTGGCGGGAACCGTCCTCCTCCAGCTCCTTCTGACAGAGCGCACCCCGGATCTCGACCCGGACGATGTTGCCGGACCGGCCCATGACGTTGTCACTGGCGCGGATGTCGGTGAGCACGGCGCCGTTCTCGCGCGCGTAGGTCTCGGCGCGGCTCTCGGCGATCTCCTCGTCGTACCGGGGCATGGGGAAGACGCCCGTGGAGAGCTGGTCGGCGGCCTCGTCCCGGAGGGCGCCCACCGCGGCCAGCGCGGCCGCGTCCGCGGCGGTCTGCGCCTGCGAGCGCATGTCGTTGGCGGCCCCCACTCTGACGAACAGCACGGTGAGCGCGAGGAGGCCGAGGGTCAGCCCGAAGAGGAGGAGGATGTTCGCTTGTCCGTCGTCGCGGCGGCCCTGGAGTTGACGTCTACGTGCCGTGTGGGGGGAGCTCCGTCGCATGGTGGTCCGGGGGTCTCGCAGGGGGTGTTGGGGGTGGGGGAGGGGGTGCAGAGTCCTGCCGGGCGCAGCTTAACCCGGGCGGGTTCTGAGGTATAGGCCCGGGTTTTTCACCTGTGGACAGGGGGCGGGGTTATCCCAGGTGGCGCCGGAGGCGCGGCTGACCGCGTGACCACAGTTGGCCACGGACCGACCACCGTTGGCCACCGTCAGCGGCGCGAGCAGGGTGCGCTGTCGGAGGAGCGGAGCGGGGACGGGGTGTCCCGGAGCTCAGGGGCGCAGGGGGGACTGGCTGAGGATCCGGGCGATCTCCTGGGCCGCCGCGCGGGCGGCGCGGAGGTTGGTGGCCTGGGCGGCGACGAGTTCGAGCCGGTCCAGGCGGGCCGCGCGGGTCGGGCAGCGGCGCCGCTCGACGAACACCCCCCAGCGGCGCAGGAACATGAGTACCGGTTCGGTGTCCCGCCCGTGGACGGCGAGGTCCTGGGCGATCCGGTACTGGGAGTCGAAGGTCGCGAGCGAGGCGGGGGCGAGGTCGCGCACGGCGGCGCGGAGGGCGGACGGGTCGGCGGCGGGCTCTGGGCTCAGCTGACTCACCTCTTCCGTGTGGCGTGGAAAGAGCATGCGCCGTCCGGTCAGGTCAGACAAGCGGGCTCTCCGTCACCTGTGGACAACGTGCTGCTGAGGGGCGGTGGAATGAACTAATCTTCGGGATTTACGGCCTTTTCGTTAGGGGAGCGTGCGTGGGTCCGACGAGTACGGTCCGCTTCGACGGGGTCGTCCGCCGTTACGACGCCCACCACGTGATCGGGCCCTTCGACCTCACCGTCGAGGCGGGGCGCTGCGCAGCCCTGGTCGGCGCGAACGGCTGCGGCAAGTCCACGATGCTCCGTATCGCCGCGGGCACCGAACACCCCGACGAGGGCGGCATCGAGGTCCTGGGCGGTGCCCCCGCACAGAACTCACCGGCTTTCCGCAGCCGGGTCTTCGTCCTCGACGAGGTCTCCTACTTCCCCGACCTCACCGTCCGCGAGCACCTCGAGCTCGTCGCGGTCGGCCACGGCCACGGAGAGGGCGCCGCCGACCGGGTCGGCGACGCCCTCGACCGCTGCCGCTTGGGGAACCACGCCGACCTCAACCCGCGCAAGCTCAGCCGCGGGCTGCAGCAGCTCATGTCGATCGCCGCGATGCTCCTCACTCCCCGCCTGGAGCTCATCGTCCTGGACGAGCCCGAGCGTCACTTGGACACCAACGCCAAGGAGTGGTTCGCCGGGTTCCTCGCGGACCGCAAGGCCGAAGGCGTGTGTCTGCTGCTCGCCACCCACCACCGCCCGTTCGTCGACGCGCTCGCCGACCAGGTGCACGACTTCGACGCCGAGAGCCACCCGTCGTGAGGCCGGTCGACCGCTCCGCGTCCCGAGCTCCGGACGGTTCTCCGTCCCAGGACAGCGCCCGGACCACCGCCCTGGTGGCGCGCCTGCTGCGTGCCCACCGCCGCGCCGCCCTGCGCCGCAACAGCGGCGACGCGGCCTATACCGGCTACCTGGTGGTGTTCATCGGGGCGCTGACGGTGCCTCCGGCGGTCATCGCGATGGTCGAGGTGGTCGCCGAACCGGGGCTCCTCGACCCGTGGCCCGCCCACCGTTTCACCGTGGTCGTCCCGCTGCTGCTGTCCGGGCTCCTGGGCTTGCTGTGGTTCTCCGCGCGGGAGGGCACGGTACGAGGCCCCGTGCAGGTCAGCGCCCCGGTCATCGACTGGGTGCTGTCCCTGCCGGTGGACCGTGCCCGGTTCCTCACCTCCGCGCTGCTGCGGTCCGCTGCTCTGCGCGCGGCGGTCGGGGCCGTGCTCGGCCCGTTGACCCTGGTGCTGCTGTGGCGCACGGTGCTGCCGATGCCTTCCTCGGAGGGGAGTGCGTGGGCTCTGCTCGCACAGGCCGGACTGGCCGGTGCGCTGGTGGGACCGGCGAGTACCGCGTGCGGTGCCCTGGTCGTCGCCCACGGCAGCCGAGCCCTCCGGGCGCTGCGTCCTTGGCACGCGCTCGTCCACATAGTGCTGCTCGGCGCGGCCGCCCTGATCTGGATCCTTCCCCTTCCGGTGCCGCCGCTCCGGCTCTGGTCCTGGGGCGGGTCGGCCCTGCTGGCCGCGGGAACCCTGTGGTTGTTCGGGCGCGCCTGGCGCTCCCTCGACCTCGTCGAACCCGTCTCCCTGCGTGAGCGGGGCACGACCGCCTCCGGTCTGCGATCCGGCCTCTGGCTCAGTGACCCGAGCTGGTTCCAGGTCGCCGTCACCGAACGGATGGACCGCGCTGACCAGGACACCGGACCCGTCAGAGGGGCCATCACCCGTGGCCGCGGACCGGAGCGCGGCTCCGGGCCGCGATTCCGGCTCCGGCCCCCGCGCAGGGCCCGCTACCTGGTCCTGTGGCGGGACCTGCTCGGCATGGTTCGCACGCCCTACCCAGTGCTGCGCGGCTGCCTGCTTACCGGGGTCGCGCTGGCGCTGGTCCGGGAGGACGCGGAGTTGTCGGGTGCGGCAGCGGCCGGTTGGATCGCGGCCCCGACGGTGCTGCTGTACCTTGCCGCCACGCAACTGCTGGCCGGTGCCCGCATGGACGTGGCCGACCCGCGCCGTATCCGCTACCTGCCGCCCACCCAGTCCTTCGGCACCATCGCCCTGATGCACGGTGTGCTGCCGTTGGCCTCGCTCCTTGTGGTGGCCGGCGCCGCGGTGCCGCTCCTCGTGCTCGGCGGGGCGGCCCCGCCCGAGGCGGGGATGCTGCTCCTCGCCCTGCCCGCGACCGTCGCGGGCGCTCTGGTGGGGGTGTACCGGGGGTACATGCCCGACGAACTGGCCTTGGGTGTCGAGACCCCCATGGGGAACACCGCGCCGCTCCAGATGGCTGCGTGGCACCTGTCCGGACTGCTGGGGCTGCTCGTGGTGACCGCACCGGTGGTGCTGGGTACGGGGCTCGGTTGGGGACCCGGTGTGGTTCTGGGCCTGTGGTGGCTCGACGTGCTGTGGGTCGTGGCCGGCACCGGGTGGCTGGTGCGGTGGGCGCGCAAACGGGCCCGGGCCAGCCTCAGTGCCTGATACGGGTGGGCGGCGGGCGGCCGGGGGCGCCCGACCACCCGCCGAGCACGGTCTAGAACAGGGTCGACCAGTAGCTCCAGAAGGCCTGGCCCACGGCGCCGACCACGGCCAGGGCCCACAGCGTGAGGACCACGGTGTGGTTGCGGGCCAGCACACCGAGGGGGCGGCGCAGGGCGGCCGCGACCGGGAGGTGGCCGGTACGGAGGTTGTGCAGCGTGACGTACCAGAAGATCGGGACCGTCACCGCCCACACCACCATGCAGTACGGGCACAGCGTGCTGATCCGGTAGAGGCTCTGGAAGATCAGCCAGTGCACGAACACCGCGCCGAACAGGGTGCCCGCCTGCAGTCCCAGCCAGAACCACGGCCGGAACCCCGAGCCCGGCCCCGAGCCCGATCCCGTACCGGTCCTGGCCAGGAGGGCCGCCGCCACTGCCAGGACCGCCGCGAAGCAGGCCACCCCGATAATCGGGTTCGGGATGCCGAAGACCTCGGCCTGCGGAGTCTCCATCACCGTGCCGCAGGCCAGCACCGGGTTGATGGTGCACGAGGGCACGTGGTCCGGGTCGGAGAGCATCTGGACCTTCTCCACCAGCAGTGCGGCGGAGGCGACCAACCCGATCAGCCCGCCGACCACCAGGACCCAGGGGAGTGCCCGGCTGATGACGGGGACCTCGGAACCCGGGGGAGAGCCGACCTCCCGTTCGGGGCTCAGCGCTCCCGGGCTCATCCGTCCGTCTCCTCGGAGCTTTCGGCCTCGGAGTCCTCGCCCTCGTCACTGTCGGCGTCGCCGCCTCCGGCGTCCTCGGTCCCCTCGGAGTCCGCGGAACCCTCTTCCAGCTCGCTGTCGATCATGTGCGAGAGCTGCTCGTAGCTGGGCATGCTCGGCGCGAGGCGGCCGTTCACGTAGATGGTCGGCGTGCCCTCGACCCCGGCGGTCGCACCGTCGTCGAGGTCGGCCTGCACCCGCTCCTGCGTTTCGGCGGACTCCATGGTGTCGACGAACTCGTCCATGTCCAGGCCCAGGTCATCGGCGAAGCCGGCGAACACCTCACTCTGGTCCTCTTGGGCGCCGCCCCAGGATGCCTGGGTCTCGAGCACCTGCGAGTACATCTCCTCGAAGGCGCCCTGCTGGGCGGCGGCCTCGACGGCGGCCGCCGCGGGTTCGGCGTTGAGGTGCCCGGGGAGCGGGAAGTACCGGATGACGGTGTTGATCTCGCCGTCGTAGTCGTCGCGGATCTGCTCCATGACGGGGTACTGCTGGGCGCAGGCCCCGCACTCGAAGTCGAGGAACTCGACGACGGTCACCGCGGCGTCGTCCACCTCGTCCAGGTGGTGGCTGTCCTCGCGGACCAGCACGTCGGTCGGGACGGTGGGCAGGTCCTCCATGTCGGTCGTGGCGTCGGCGTCCGCGGCCGGGGCGCCGTCGCCGTTGCCGTCGGTGCTGTAGGCGAGCAGCGCGATCCCCACGACGGCGACGAGGATGAGGCTGATGGTGATGGCCAGGTTCTTGCTCATGTGGATTCCCTGTGTTCCAGGAGGTTTTTCGGCACGGTTGACGAGCCCCGTCGCGGGGGAGCGGTGTGGGGCTCGGTCGTGCCTCTAGACCCGCTGGACGCAGAGGAGGGTGAGCAGCCCGTACCCGTGCGGTGCGGTGGGTTCGAGGTGGCCGAGGGCCGTCAGGGAGGGCCCGGCCCGCGGGACAACGGGGAGTGCGGCGGTCAGGGCGGAGCCGAGCGCCAGGAGCGGTTGGGCCGTGAGCAGGCCCTGCTCGCCGGGTGTCGGACAGGCGTGGACGACGCCCTGGCCCTCTTGGGTCTCTTGGCCCTCTTGGCCGCCCTGGCTCCCAAGGCCGTCCGGAGCCGCAGGCTCGGCGGCCTGTGCCGCGACCGCCTCCGGGTTCGCGAACCACTGCGCCGAAGCGACGCCGGGGTAGCAGAGGGCGCACAGGAAGCACAGCACGACAAGGGCGACCGAGGGCGCCGCGAGGGCCCTCAGACGCTTCTTGTCGGTGTGCGTGCTCATGGAACGAACTGTAGCGCTGGTTCGGGGGTGCTCTGCCTGGACCCCGGATGACCTGCCCTCCAGCCGTTCTCGCGGCCGCGCTGAGCCCGGTTCTGGAAAGTTAGTCCAGTGGTCTTGATTTCACTGATGGGCTGTGTGTCAATGGGGGCGTGACCAAATACCACGAGGTCCGGGACCTGCTCCTGGACCGCCTTGATGAGATGGGGGCGGGCGACCAGTTCCCCCCGGAGCGCGATCTCGCACAGGAGCTCGGCGTCTCACGCATGACGCTCCGCCGCGCGATCGACGAGCTCGTCACCCGTGGCGCCGTGCGCCGGCGGCACGGTTCCGGGGTCTTCGCCCTCGGCCCCAAACTGGACCAGTCCCTGATGGCCAGCTCCTTCACCGAGGATATGCGCGCACGGGGACTCCGCCCCGGCGCGCGCCCCTTGGCCTTCGAGGTCGCCCCCGTGGGCGCGCGGATCGGGCGGCACCTCCGGGTCGCGGAGACGGACGAGGTCGCCAAGGTCACCCGTCTGCGCCTGGCCGACGACGAGCCCATCGCCTTGGAAGAGCTCAATGTGCCGCGTCGGCTGATCCCGGACCTGAAGGCCGCCGACCTGGTGGACAGCTCCTTCTACGACCTGCTCAGGGAACGGTGCGGCATCGTGGTCGCCCGCAGCGTGCAGACCATCGAGCCCGCCTTCCTGGACGAGCGGGAGGCCCGGGACCTGGAGGTACCGGTCCACACGCCCGCGCTGTTGTTCGAGCGCACTTCGTGGAGCGTCGACGACGTGCCCATCGAGTTCGTGCGCTCGGTCTACCGCGGCGACCGCTACAAGATCCGCACCGAGCTGACCGTGCCCGCGGTACCTGCCGGGGCACCGGTATGACCACCGCCGGTCCGGTACCGGGAGCCCTAGGGCGACGCGGAGCAGGGTATGTGTCCGCCGAACATGCCCTAACCTCGGCGGACCAGCGGTGACCCCCGGGGGTTCGGGCCGTGCCCCTCGTCTCGGCGCTGACCGCACCGGCCGCGGCCCGGCCTCCGACTCCGCCTGCTCCGGCACAGCCCGCACCCCGGCACCGACGGCCACCCTCGCGCCTGCCTCTGTCGCAGCGGCGCCGGGGCGGATCTCCGGTGGCCCCTGCGCGGGACCCCTGGAGCCGGAAAACCCTCCCCCGGTGGTCGGTCGGCCCGTTCGGCGCGGACCACCGGCCACGGCCCCATGCGTCCACCGGTGCCCTTCGTTGCCGACCCCTCCTGTCCAACTGCGCCCCGGCGCCCCGACCCTGTCCCGCCCTGTCAACCCCACTCCCCGGATCACACCCCCCACAACAGTCCGCACAACCGCACCACCCCTCCCGCCCTCCTGACTCGCACTAAGGAGACAAGACATGCAGACCCTCGATCTTGTGGTGATCGTGGTCTATCTGGCTGCCACAGCCTGGCTGGGTCTCAGACTCAGCGGTCGCCAGACCGGCCTGAAGGACTACTTCCTCGGTAGCAGGAACATGCCCTGGTGGGCGGTGAGCCTCTCGGTGGTCGCCACCGAGACCAGCGCCCTCACCGTCATCGGAATCCCGGTGATGAGCTACCTCGGCGACATCTCCTACCTCCAGCTCGGGCTCGGCTACATCATCGGCCGCGTGTTCGTGGCGTTCTTCATGCTCCCGAGGTACTACGACGGTGAGATGGTCACCGCCTACGCCTACCTGGGCAAGCGGTTCGGCCAGAGCACCCAGACCACCGCCGGTGTGACGTTCCTGTTCACCCGCCTGCTGGCCGACGGCATCCGCGTCCTGGCCGCCGCGATCCCCCTGAAGATCATCCTCGACTCGATCGGCCTGGAAGCCAGCTACTTCACCATCATCGTGGTGCTCGTGGCGGTGACCATCGTCTACACCTTCGTCGGCGGCATCAAGGCCGTGGTGTGGCTCGACGTCTTCCAGATGTTCCTCTACGTGGGCGGCGGGATCCTCTCGATCTTCGTCATCATGTCCGCAACCGGCGGCGGCTGGTTCGTCGACGCCTTCGACGCGGGCAAGATGAACATGTTCATCTTCGAGGGCAACCCGATCTCCGCTGAGGGCACCTTCATCGCCTCGCTGATCGGCGGTGCGGTCTTCGCCATGGCCTCGCACGGCTCCGACCAGCTCATCGTGCAGCGCCTGCTGACCTGCCGGTCGAAGATCGAAGCGCAGAAGGCGCTCATCTGGTCCGGCATCCTGGTGTTCATCCAGTTCGCGATCTTCCTGCTGGTCGGCCTGGCGCTGTGGGCCTACTACGAGCACGCTTCGCCGGACGCCCTGGGCCTGACCCGTGACGACGAGATCTTCCCGCTGTTCATCATCGAGGGACTGCCGCAGGGCATCACCGGGCTGCTGTTCGCGGGCATCCTCGCGGCCGCGATGTCCACCATCTCCTCCTCGCTCTCCGCGCTGGCGTCCTCGACCGTCAGCGACGTCTACGGTCGCCTCAAGAAGACACCGGTGACGGACGAGCAGGGCCTGCGCGTGGGCCGGTGGGCCACCATCGGCTGGGGTCTGGCCTTCATCGCCCCGGCGACGGTGTTCCAGTCGGACGAGGGCAACATCGTCATCCTCGCCCTCGGCGTCGCGGGAATCACCTACGGCGGTCTGCTCGGGGCCTTCATCTTCGGTATCGCGAACAAGCGGGCCCGCGCCGCGGACGTCAACATCGCGTTCATCGCCGCCATCGCCGTGAACGGCTTCTTCTTCGTCATGGAGAAGTACGTCACCGGCGAGATCTGGGTCGCCTGGCAGTGGTACCCGCTGATGGGTGTGATCGTGACCTTCGTGATCGGCGGACTCCTGGCCCTGCGGCACCCGGCCCCGACCGAAGAGGAGCAGACCCCGGCCGCCGAGCAGTAGGCCCACCCACCCCCGGGCCCGATCACGGGCTCGATCACGGGCCTGGCCGCGGGACCGTCCGCGGCCGGGCCCGTTCGACCGTCACCACCATGGAAAGTACAGAGAAGATGACAGGCGCTATCCCACCGACGGACGCCGACGCGCGGCGGCGCTCCCTGCCGCCGACCGAGCAGCGCAACCCGCGCAGCCAGAACCTGGACGACCTCGACTCCCTCCAGGTGCTGCAGCTGCTCAACGCGGAGGACCGGGTGGCCGTCGACGCCGCTGCCGCCGCCCTACCCGGCCTGGCACCGGTGGTCGACACCGCCGCCGACCGCCTGCGCCGCGGGGGGACCGTGCACTACTTCGGGGCCGGCACCTCCGGGCGCCTGGGTGTCCTAGACGCCAGCGAGCTCATGCCCACCTTCAACCTGGAGCCCGGGCGGGTAGTCGGCCACATCGCCGGTGGCGAGCAGGCGCTGGTCAGCGCGGTGGAGAACGCGGAGGACTCCGAGGAGGACGGGCGCCGCGCCGCCGCCGGGCTGGGCGCCGACGACGTCGCGATCGGCCTGGCCGCCAGCGGTTCCACCCCGTACGTGGGCGGTGCCCTGGAGGCCGCTGGCGCCGCCGGGGCGTACACCGTGCTCATCTCCAGCAACCCGGAGGCCCCGCTGGCCAAGTACGCCGACAGCAACCTCGTGCTGGACACGGGCGCGGAAGCGGTCACCGGCTCCACCCGGATGAAGGCGGGGACCGCGCAGAAGCTGGTGCTCAACGGGTTCTCCACGGCCTTGATGATCGCCACGGGGCACACCTGGCAGAACCTGATGGTCTCGGTGGTGGCCACCAACAGCAAGCTGCGCGAGCGGACCGTGCACATCCTGTGCGAGGCGGCCGACCTGAGCGAGCCAGCGGCCCGGGAGCTGCTCCAGCGCACCGGCGGCGACCTCAAGGCCGCGATCGTCTCGTCCCTGAGCGGAGTCTCGCCCCAGCAGGCCCGGAACCTGCTGGAAGAGCACTCCGGTTCGGTACGCGACACACTCGCCGGTGTGCACGGTACGGGCAACGGGGCCCGCCCATGACGGGGCGGGACCAGGACCCCGGGAGCACGTTCGCCCGCGGGACCGTGCTCGGCATCGACGTCGGCGGCTCCGGCAGCCGGATCGCGGTGGCGCCCGCCGACCTCGGCGACCACCGGGAGACCGGTGGTCACGAGGGCGGCGACCGGGAGTGCGGGCGCTGGGAGCTGTCCGGGCCCCGCGTCCAGATCGGCTCCGGCGGCAGCGATGTGCCACGGGTAGTCCTCGACCTGGTCAAACGCGCCGCCGACGCCTGGCCGGAGCAGATGGCCGGGGTCCGCGGCGCGGGCATCGGGGCGACCGGTCTGGCCTCCCTGGTGGACGATCCCGCCGCGCTCGTCGCCCTGGCCGCCGAAGAGGTCGGGGTCCCGGCGGCCGCGGCCATCGACGCGGTCACCGCCCACCTCGGGGCGCTCGCGGGCGGGGGCGGGGCCATCGTCGCCCGCGGC
>NZ_BAAGZJ010000111.1:0-21909 GCF_054778635.1 Nocardiopsis nanhaiensis | reverse complement strand
GCCACCCGGGGCCTGGCCCGGACGGCGCTGGGGGCCGTCGTGGCGGCAGCGGCCGCCGCGGTCGCCTTCGGCGGAGTCGACCTGGACCGCCCCGGTACGGCGGTGGTGCTGTTTGCCGCGCTGCTGGCCTCCTTGGCGGCAACCAGCGGGCTGACCGGACCGATGCTGTCCCGGCATACGTCGGCGCTGGCCATCGCGGTGCCCGGGCTGCTGGTCGCGCTGTCCGCCCCGTTGCCGTCAGCGGACATCCCCGGCATGACCGGGGTGTTCGTGTGGTCGGTGCTGCTGCCCACAGTTCCGGTCATGTTCGTCGGTCAGGTTTGGCTCTACCGAATGACACGTCGGCCGGCGGCCTCCCCTACCTTCTTCGCCTGAAGGGTGATTCGGGGAAACCGCAGTTCAGCACGGGACCGGCTGGGCTACTCAGGGACGAGGCGACCGCGATCCCCAAGGTCATGGAAAGGCAGGTTCCGCACCATGGGTTGGGAAAGCCGGGCAGCGGGCATTCCCTGTTGCGGGAACGCGCCCGTGACGCCGCCTCCCGGCGGAGGGAGGACTCCGGCGTGATCGCGCACGGGTGCTGCGTCGAGCCCTGAGGAGGGACTGTGGCCCACCCCCTGACGAGACCTCCGCACCTGAGCGGCTGCAACTGCGGATCCAGCTGCGGCTGCGGCTGCCAGAGCGGCGGTTCCTGCAGTTGTGGCGGCGGCTGCGGCTGACCGGACCATGGAAGCGGGTCCGCGCGGCCCGGTTCCCACCCCTTCCAGCGGGCCGCCCCTCCCCTTGGGGGCGGCCCGCGCACATATTTCCGGCCGACGCACACCTTTTTCGGGCCAGGCCACTTCCCGCGTATCGCGACATTGTGCGACGATTTGTGTACGCTGAGTCACAGCGCTTTCCTTTCGGGGGAGCCGCTGCGTATCCACCCGTTGGGGGAGATCAGCGATGCCGCCGTTCACCAGACCAGTGACACGGAGGGGACGCCCCTCCGAGCACACGAGGCTGCTCCAGTGTGTGCAGGGAATCCTGGAGCGCTCCGATCGCGCAGTCCCTTGGGAACCGGATACCGTCGGGCTTCCCGACGCCCGCTCCGACAGCGCCCTGGCCCGCGTTAACGACCTCGCCTTCTACGCGAACGCCCGCAACGAGGTGTCCGCGCTGGCCGGAGTCTGCGTGGACCTCCTGCTCCTGCACAGCCCGGATTCGGGGGAAGGGTACGACTGCCAGGGCTGCGGACTGGCCTGGCCCTGCCCCACCTTCGACGAGATCGCGCGCCTTCTCAGCTGACCCGGCCACACCCGCTGGGCCCGGCCGCATCCTCGACCGGCGGCACACGGACACACTCCCGAAACACGGACGTCGCCCGCCGAAGTCGGGGCGCGATCCGACTTCGACGGGCGACGGTCCTTCGGTTCGCCTGCCGTCAGCGGCACCCCACGACCGAACTGTTGGGTGCCCTCACCGGGCGAGGCTTACGCAGAGGCTAATACTGGAACTCGTTCTACCGCAAGACCCGAGCGCCACTCGGTTGGCACGAAAAGCCCAGCGAACAAGAGGACACGGGTCACCTGGAACAAGATCTACTATGCCTGGGGGCTCCGGAGCACAGGGGAAGGCCAGGCCCAGGGGCGGGGGACAGCCCCTGGGACCGACCGCGAGTGACAGGCGCGGCAATCCACAACTCTCGGTGAGCGAGAGGCCCTCCCGACCGCGTCGAGGGCGCACCATGCACCACTGACGTTAGCCAGGCACCGGTAACGCGAACACCCCCCTTCAGATAACTGGAGCGTCTCGATTCCCCCCCGGGAGTATCCTGAACACCCCTCGTGACCTGCGATAACCCAGTAGTGCCAACGGCTGCACACAGACCACCGCCCCCTGGGCAAGCAAAAAGCCCCCGCCGGACAAACCGAAAATGGAAACGCTCCGCAACAACCGGAATAAAGGCTGCAGGGGGTTGCAGTTCCAACGGGGGCATAAATGGTTCTTCACCCGGATCATCCCGGGGAAGACCGGTCAGCTAATCCTGGTCGCCAGCAGGTACGCGCCTGGCGAATCCGCGTCGACGATTTCCGTAACCCTCCAGGCCTGGCCACCGACACTGAACACATCACCCACACGAACATCGACCATGGGCGTGGGGCGCCAGTCTTTCGGCCCGCCGATTTTCGCCACCGGCAGACCGTCATCATCGGTCCAGAAGCTCCCTCCGCCAACGGGCCCTCCCGCGAAGCGGTCGTTGCGCCCGTAACTGATCTTCTCCTGCGCGCCGATCTCGTGGACCACCGTCGATTCAGTCCCAACCGTCTCAGATTCCTTTGAAAACGCATCCATTTTAACCCTCCCGAGCCCTTTACACAGAGAACCGGCGGCCCCGGCTTCGCGTTTCAGCAGACGAACCGACAAAAGTAATGCGCGGGCCGGGACTTTAGTCCCGACCCGCGCATATGGCGATGCGAAGAATTCTCAGTCGTCGCTCGACGAACCCCGGCCGCCCTTGAGCCTGCCCACGAGCGTCTCCAGGGCCGAGCTGAACGGGTGGTCGTGCACCATGTAGGTCCACGTCATCGACGGGCGCTTGACCCCGACCGAACCCACGTCGAGCTCACCGTCCACCACCTCGAGCTCGTCGAAGGTGGTCGCCGCCCTGGCACGGGCGTCGTCGAGGAAGCCCTTGAAGACCGGCACGGCCTCGCGGTTGAACTCGTCCAACGGGTCGCGTCGGCCCAGGAAGCGCAGGTGGATGCCCTCGCGCAGTTCCGAGAGGAACGCGTTGTGGTCGGTCCAGCCGCGGTCCAGGTGGTACAGGGTGATCAACCGGGCGGCCTGCGCGACCCGCTCGGTGTCCAACTCCTCCACCAGCTCCTCGTGGCGCTCCTTGCTGTCCTTGGCGATGTGCTCGTCGCCCAGGTTGCCCGTGAGGACCAGCTCGCGGTGCTCCAGGACCACGTCGCGCTGCACGTCGATGAGCTTGTTGTACCGCCACGTGTTGCGGTGGACCTCCAGCAGCTGCCCCTCGGAGACCCGCTGGGCGTGGTCGACCATGCCCAGCCAGCCCTCGTCGGTGATCTCGCCGTCGGACGTGGTCTGGTAGCCGGTGGTCTCCGGGGCGTTGTTCACCAGCAGGTCGTCGTCCATGCTGACGAAGAACACGGAGTCGCCGGGGTCGCCTTGGCGCCCGGCGCGCCCACGGAGCTGTCCGTCCAGGCGGCTGCTGGGGTAGCGGCCGAAGCCCATCACGAACAGGCCGCCAGCCTCCACGACACGCTCGCGGTCGGACATGTCGCTGCCGCCGAGCCGGATGTCGGTACCGCGGCCGGCCATCTGGGTGGACACCGTGATCGCACCGTAGGTACCGGCCTCAGCGATGATGGAGGCCTCGTTGGCGTCGTTCTTCGCGTTGAGGACCACGCATTCCAGACCGGCCTCGCGCAAGCGGTCGGCAAGGAGCTCGGACTCGGCGACGTCCTGGGTGCCGATGAGGATCGGGCGGCCGCTCTTGTGGACCTCCTCGACCCTGGCGATGAGGCCGTCTTCCTTCTCCTCCCGCGTGGCGTACAGGCTCGTGCCGTGGTCCTCGCGGATATTCGGCTTGTTGGAGGGGATGACCGCGACCTCGAGTTCGTAGAACTCGCGCAGCTGCTCGGCGACGGACATCGCGGTACCGGTCATACCGCCGAGCGTCGGGTAACGCAGTACCAGGGACTGGACGGTGATCGAGTCCAGGACCTCGCCGGTCTCGCTGACCGCCACCTTCTCCTTGGCCTCGACCGCGGCCTGCAACCCGTCCGGCCAGCGCTGGAGCAGGGCGATCCGGCCCCGCGACTCGTTGATCAGCCGCACCTCGCCGTCACGGACCACGTAGTGGACGTCGCGCTGGAGGAGTACGTGTGCGTGCAGGGCCAGGTTGACCTGCGGAAGCACCGAGGTGTCGTCCTCGGAGTACAGGTCGACGCCGTCCAGGGTCTTCTCCACCGCGTCGATACCTGCGTCGGTGAGCTGGACGTTGCGCCCCTCGCCGTCGACCTCGTAGTGGAGGCGCGGTTTGAGGCCGCGTACGACGTCGGCCATCTCGACGTCGGCCGGGACGCTCTCGGCCGCGCCGGCCAGGACCAGGGGCACCCGGGCCTCGTCGACGAGCACGGAGTCGGCCTCGTCGATGATGGCGACGTGGGGTTCGGGGACGACCCGGTCGTCGATGTCGGTGACCATGCGGTCGCGCAGCACGTCGAAGCCGAGTTCGCTGACGGCGGCGTAGGTGACGTCGCAGCCGTACGCCTCCTTGCGCTGCTCGACGGTGGACTCCTCGCTGATCCAGCCGACGGTCACACCGAGCATCTTGTACAGGGGGCGCATCCACTCGGCGTCACGCTTGGCGAGGTAGTCGTTGACGCTGAGCAGGTGGACGCGCTTGCCTCGCAGGGCGAACCCGGCCGCGGCGAGGGTACCGGCGAGCGTCTTGCCCTCACCGGTGGCCATCTCCGACACGTGGCCGTCCAGCAGCGACATGACGCCGAGGAGCTGCACGTCGAAGGGGCGCTCGTCGAGAGTGCGCAGGGCCGCCTCGCGGCCGACCGCGCACAGACTGACGAGATCGTTGGTGGAATAGGGCAGCTCGGCGTAGCCGAGCTCGATGGCCTTCTCTGTCAGCTCGGCATCGCTGAGTTCTCGCAGACCCTCCTCTTCGGCCTCGATCGCCGGCAGGAGCTTGGTATAGGGCCGCAGGTCCACCGCACCGGGCTTACCCAGTAGGCGGCGGACGCTTTCCGCCATTCGTCCGAACACCACGCCAGGGTAACGCCGGACACAACTGATTGGTTCCCCACGGGCGGCCCCTTGTCGTCAGCAACGGCACGAAACCACCCCATAAGGGCTGTGGGCCGCGGGTACCCGGGGGCCGATGCCCGGGGCCGGGTCAGACGAGCTGGCGCTGGGTCCGCTGCCGGGCTTCCAGGGCCATAGCGTGTTTGACCAGGGTCACCAGGACCCGAACCACGGACCTGCGGTCGCGCGCGTCGCAGTAGACGACCGGGACTTCCGGTGCCAGGTCGAGGGCGTCACGCAGTTCTTCGGCGCTGTAGGCCATCTCGGGGTCGAACTCGTTGACGGCGACGACGAAGGGCAGGCGGTACTGGCGCTCGAAGTAGTCGAGGGCCTGGAACGTGTCCTCAAGGCGCCGGGTGTCCGCGAGGATCACCGATCCGAGGGCGCCGCGCACGAGGTCGTCCCACATGAACCAGAAGCGCTGCTGTCCCGGGGTACCGAACAGGAAGAGGGTGAGGTCGGTTTCCAGGGAGATCCGGCCGAAGTCCATGGCCACCGTCGTGCTGGTCTTGTCCGGAGTGTGCGAGAGGTCGTCCACACCCGCGCTGGCCGCGGTCACCGCGGCCTCGGTGCGGACCGGGGGGATCTCCGACACAGCCCCGACGAACGTGGTCTTTCCGACCCCGAAGCCCCCGGCGATGATGATCTTGGTGGACAGCTCGGTGGGTGCGTGAACGTTGTTCGTGCTGTTAGCTGAGTGGATCACAGTTTGTCCTAGCGAGAGTGCCGGGCCTGCACGGACAGTTGGCTCACACGACCCGGTCTGGAGGGGCGCGGTGCTCCCGGGACCGGTACCTCCGAGAGAACGACCGCACAAGGAACCTAACACCGGAAGGGCGCTGGAATCCGGGGTTTCGGCACAGTGGGGCACGAGGTCACAACCCAGACGAGCGTGCAGGTTTCGGTCGTCGGACAGAGGGAGGGGCCCCAAGGTCGGATGTCCACCTCGTGGCAGGGAGTCCGCCTCTCCCGACGGACCGTAGTCAGACAAGCACATTCCTGTACCCCGGCAGGTCGACTTTACGACATTGTGAGCGGCCATTTTCGGCCGCTTTCGGCCGCGCCAATCCCTGTCCGGCATGGCTCCCGCCCTCTACGGTGGAGAACAAGGCACCCACCGAAGTGCGGTCGCTACGGACTCCTGGCACGAGGACGCGACCACCACGGGGCCTAGGCGGCGCCTTGGGGCGCACGACCGCCACCGACGTCTCGCTCTTCGACGTCGGACCGGCCGTACTCCCCCGTCGGGCGCTCCAACAACCCCACCGGCCCACAACCGTCCACGTGGGCCGGTGGCGGTTGTCGTGCTGTGTTTGTTTTGGGCCTCCGCCCGCCCGTCGCCCACCACCAGCCCTCAACGGCGCCTACGGCGCGGTCTTTGTCAGGGCTAGGGCGTGTTCGGTGGATGCTGCCCGTCGCGAGCGGCGCATCCAGTGGTGCTGGCACAAGGCCGAAGAAGGAGTTCCCCTACTGTGCGCTGCCTCGCAAGCTCGGCAGCATCGCACAGCGGGGGCCCGCCCGGGTTCGGCTGTCGACTGAGAGATGCGCAGTGCAAGTGCCGCTGGGGCGACGCACAGCAGGGTATGTGTCCGCCGAACATGCCCCAGGGGCTTGACTCCTCTTGCGCTGTGCTTGCTACAACCCAGACTCTCCGGCGCTCGAACGGGCACCCCCTGTGGTTGCGCTCTGCGACATGATGCTCGCTATGGCCAAACGGATCCTTCAGGGCATCCCACCGGGAGTGACGCATTGCGGAAGGTACTTGCTTTAGCGCAGCAGAGTCTTCGCGGTATTGCCTGGGGCTGCTCTTTGCGGGAGGACTCCTGGTAGCTCGCGCGGAAGGTTCTGTGGCCGGCGTGGAAGCGGGGTGGTGGCTGGCGCAGTAGGGAACGGACTCCAGCGGGGTGCGTAGGATGGTCGGGCCCCCTCCCCGAACGGCGCAGCGCGCCTGTTGCCGGGTCGAGGGGCTGTCACTTCCATACGTATCTCCCAAGGGAGCCGAGAACCCCACATGTCCGATCAGCGCGTCGTCCGCCCCACTCCCATCAGCGGTTTCCCCGAATGGACCCCACAGATCAGGGCCGTGGAGCAGCGCTGGCTGGACCATATCCGGGCCGGATTCGAGTCCTTCGGCTTCGCCTCCGTGGAGACCCCCTCGGTGGAGAACCTGGACGTACTGATGGCCAAGGGCGAGACCTCCCAGGAGGTCTACACCCTGCACCGCCTCCAGGCCGACGACGCCGATGACTCCGACACCAAGATCGGTCTGCACTTCGACCTGACCGTGCCCTTCGCGCGGTACGTCGCCCAGCACTTCAACGAGCTGACCTTCCCGTTCAAGCGGTACCAGATGCAGCGCGTCTGGCGCGGTGAGCGCCCCCAGGAGGGCCGCTTCCGCGAGTTCACCCAGTGCGACATCGACGTCATCAACGTGGACTCCGTGCCGCTGCACTTCGACGCCGAGCTGCCGCGCATCGTGCACCGGGTACTCAGCGGGCTGGACATCCCCGCGTGGACGCTCAACGTCAACAACCGCAAGGTACTCCAGGGCTTCTACGAGGGCCTGGGCGTCAAGGACCCGATCGTGGTCATCCGCGCCGTGGACAAGCTCCACAAGATCGGGGACGACGGCGTCCGCGAGATCCTCGAAGGCGAAGGGCTGACCGCCGAACAGATCGAACCCTGCCTGGCCCTGGCCCGTGTGAAGGGCTCCGGACCCGCCGTGGTGGAAGATGTTCGCGCGCTCGGGGTGGCCTCCGAGCTCCTCGACGAAGGCCTGGAGGAGCTCGCCTTCGTCATGAACGACCTCGCGGACCTGCCCGAGGGCAGCGTGGTCGCCGACCTGTCCATCGCGCGCGGCCTGGACTACTACACCGGCACCGTCTACGAGGCCTCCTTCGACGACGATCCCGCCTACGGCAGCATCTGCGCGGGCGGGCGGTACGAGGACCTCGCCGGCCAGTTCATCCGCAGGCGGCTGCCGGGCGTGGGCATCTCCATCGGCCTGACCCGGATCTTCGCCAAGCTGGTCGCCGAGGGGAAGGTCCAGGAGGGGCGGGTCTGCCCCACCGACGTCATGGTGGTCGTGCCCAACGCCGAACAGCGCCCCGAGGCGCTGCGCACCGGCGAGCTGCTCCGCGAGCGCGGCTTCAAAACCGAGGTGTTCCACTCGACCGCCAAGGTCGGCAAGCAGATCCAGTACGCCTCGAAGAAGGGCATCCCCTTCGTCTGGTTCCCGCCCTTCGAGCAGGGCGGGGAGCACGAGGTCAAGGACATGGGCAAGGGTGAGCAGGGCACCGCCGACCCTGCCGTGTGGACCCCCGAGGGGTAGCCTCCGGCAGCCCGCCGAGCATGCCCTAGCAGGTTGTGCTCCGGCACGGGCGATTTCCGACCGCTCGTGCCGGAACCGGCCATTCCCGAGACACGTACGGGGACCGGGTGCCAGACTGGGACCGGCTGTACTCCGCGACGTACTGCGCGTACGACGCGGGCCGATTCGGTGTCCTAGTAATCGAGGCCATGTCTCCTCCCCGCCACAACCTGCCCCTGTCCGCCGGCGAATTCATCCGGTTCGTCGGACGTGAACGCGACATCGTCGACCTGGGCCGACTGCTCGGTACGGCCAGGATGATCACGCTGACCGGTACCGGCGGGATCGGAAAGACCAGACTTGCGCTCCACCTCGCCGAGCGCGTACTGCGCCGGTTCCCGGACGGTGCGCGTTTCATCGACCTCAGCGAGGCCTCCACCCACGACCAGGCGCTGCGCACCGTCGCCGCGGGCCTCCACGCGGTCCAGGACGACACCAGATCCATGATGGACGGCGTCATCACGGCGCTGCGCACCCAGCACCTCCTGTTGGTCCTGGACACCTGCGAGCACGCCGTCGGACCGATGGCCGAGCTGTGCCAGGCCGTCCTGCGCGACTGCCCGCGGGTGCGGATCCTGGTGACCAGCCGCCAGCCCCTGCACGTGCCCGAGGAGAACATCTGGCGGGTCCCCCCGCTCTCCCTGCCCGCACGCCCCACCCCGACCGACCCCTACGCCGCGGTCCCGGTACCCCTCCCCCGGCGGGACGCCCAGCGCTACGAGTCCGTGCGCCTGTTCCTGACCCGTGCGCACGCCGCCCGCGCGGGATTCGAGATGACCCGGGAGAACTCGGGCTACGTCGCGGAGATCTGCCGCATGCTCGACGGCATGCCGCTCGCCATCGAACTGGCCGCGGCCCGGGTACGGGTGCTGTCCGTCCAGCAGATCCTGCGCCGCCTCGACGACCGCTTCCAGCTCCTCACCAGCGACGGCACGGGCAACCTGCCCGCGCGCCAGCGCACCCTGCGCGCCGTGTTGGAGTGGAGCCACGACATGCTCACCGACTCCGAGCGCCTGCTCCTGCACCGGTTGTCGGTGTTCTCCACCTGGTACCTGGAAGCAGCCGAGGACGTGTGCTCCGGCGAGGGGGTGGACCCCTCGGACATCCTTCCGCTGCACTTCTCGCTCCTGGACAAGTCACTGGTGGTGATGGACGCTGAGATCGACGGCACCGCCCACTACCGGCTCACCGAAACTGTGCGCGCCTACGCCGGCGAACGCCTGGGCACCGACGGCGACCACCGCTGGGAGCGGTATCTCCGCTTCTGCGTCACCCGCCTGGAAGAGGCGGCCAAGAGTGTCGGCGCCCCGCAGTCCTGGGAGGAGCGCCTCGGTCGGCTGCGCATGTACGACCACCACAGGGACAACCACGCCCGGGTGGTGGCGTGGGCGCTCTCCAAGGGCCGGGTGGACGAGGCCCTGCGCGTGTGCGTGGCCCTGCGCGGCTACTGGCTGGTCCGGGACCTGTCCTCGGAGGGCAGTCGGCTCCTGGAACTGGTCCTGGCGTGCGCGCCCGACGAGCAGGCGCCCCCGCTGCGGGCACGGGCTCTGGCCCTGCACGCGGAACTGCGCTTGGACGTCGATGCCGCGCCCCGGGTGTCCACCCTGGCCTTGTGCGCTCTGGAGGCGGCTCGGGCCTGTCGCGAACCCATGGCCGTGGCCTCGGCCCTGGTGACCATGGCCACGCTCTCCCTGCGCACCGGTGACACGGATGGGGGCGAGCGACAGGCAGCGCAGGCGCTGGAGTGGGCCGAACGGGCCGGAGACCCGATGACCGAGGGAACCGCCCGGCGGGTGCTCTCCCAGCTGGCACGTCACCGGGGAGACACCGAGGAGGCGGTCAACCACCTCGAGGAGGCCTCCACAGCCGCTCGGGACCTGGGCGACCGGTGGGGTGAGGCCCGGTGCACGCACGAGCTGGGGACGATCTCCGCCGAGGCAGGTGCCCACGACCGGGCCCGCGCACTGCTCACCGAGGCTTTGGAGGTCTTCGAGGAGCTGCCCTCGGACCCCGCGGCCGCGCAGTGCGCCGCGGACCTGGGCAGGCTGCACCTGTCCGCGCGGGACACCCTGGCCGCGCGCGAACCGCTCGCCCGGTGCCTGCGGGTGAGTTTCACTTCTGGCCGTCGGCTCGCTGTGGCGCACGCATTGGAGGCTCTGGCCGAGTTGGCCCTGGCGGAGGAGGAGCCGACGCGCGCAGCGGCCCTGGCCGGGGTCTCGGCCGATCTGCGGACCGCCCTGGACCGGCCGTCGGCGAAGACCGTCCGACTGCGCTCGACGGTGGAGCGCCGGGTCGGATCAGGTCGTGCCAACGAAGCGTGGAACGCCTGGCGCTCACTGCCCCTGGAGCAGGTGCGCGACCGTGCCCTGGCCTTTCCCCGACCACCGAGTCCACGCCTGACCGGCCCGGAGTCCCTCACTCCCAGGGAGAGCGAGATCGCCGTGTTGGCCGGGCGCGGCCTGTCCAACCGGAAGATCGCCGAACGGCTGACGATCAGTCAGGCCACCGCCGCCCGCCATATCGCGAACATCTTCAGAAAACTCTCGATTTCCTCCAGGACGCAGTTGACCGGCTGGACTTCACACCGGGAGTCCGGCTGAAGGGGAGGCGTTCGTGCCGGAGCACTTGCACAGTGCGCGTGCACCCGCTAAACCAGAAAGCCCAAGCACCACTGCCCACCTCGACGATGTCCGCCCTCGCCACACCTCTCCCCGCCCCTGTGAGACCACCCCCGACAGCCCCTATTTGTGAAGGCCATGGCACCTTTGACCGCGCCCGCGCGGCACAATCTCCCCCGGCCGGGCACCAGCTTCGTGGGCCGGGAGCGAGATCTGAGCGATCTGCTCCGCCTGCTCGGCTCCAGCCGGTCGGTCACCCTCAGCGGGCCCGACGGGGTCGGCAAGACGCGGCTTGCGCTGCGTGTGGCCGAGCAGTCCACCGTGTCCTTCCCCGACGGCGTCTGGCTCGCCGATCTCACCGACGTTCGGACCGCTTTGGAGGTCCACGCCAAGATCGCCGATGCCGTGGGCGTGTACGAGGAACCCGGGCAGCCCCTGTCCACCACCGTCAACGAAGCCCTGCGCGACCGGCGGCTACTGCTGTTGCTGGACTCGTGCGAGCACGTGGCCGACACGGTGCACGAGGTCGGTGAGGCGCTCCTCTCGGAGTGCCCCGCGGTGTCGGTCCTGCTCACCAGCGAGGTCCCGGTGCGCCTCACCGGCGGGACGGTGTGGCGGGTCCCCCCGATGGCCCTCCCCGCCGCGGTGCGCCACGCTCCGCCGCCCGACCCGTCCGACGCGGAGTCGGTGCGCCTGTTCACGGACCGCGCCCGGACACGCGACCCCCGGTTCAGCCCTTCCCCGGAGGACTTGGAGGTCGCGGCGACCCTGTGCGACCTGGCCGGCGGCGCCCCCTTGGGGATCGAGGTCCTGGGCGCGCGGGCACCCGAAGTCGGTATCGGGACGCTGGTCGAAGGACTCCGTTCCCACCTGGCCTCGCCGGACTTCCAGCCCGGCCCCGGGCAGGCGGTCTCGCGCAGCCAGGTCCTGCCGCTCGTGTTGGACTACGTCTACCGGAGCCTGCCCGAGCCCGAGCAGGTGCTGTTGCGCCGCCTCTCGGTCTTCCGGGGTTGGGACCTGGAGCTGGCCGAGCAGGTGTGCTCCGATGAGTCGCTGCCCGAGACGGCCGTCCTCGACCTGCTCACCTCCCTGTTGGACCGGGCTCTGATCACGGTGACGGGCGAGTTCGAGGGACGGGTGCGCTACCGGCTGTCCGAGGCGGTGCGCCGGTTCGCGTCGGATCGGCTGATCGCCGCTGACGAGGGCGAGGTCTTCCAGGACCGCCTGCTGACCCGCATGCTGAACCTGGCGGAGGACCTGGGGAACAAGCTGGAGTCGAGCCGGTCGATGCCCTGGACGGAGCGGGACTCCGGCCGCCGGCGGGTGGTAGCCGAATACGACACGCTCAGGTCGCTGCTGCACTGGTCGCACCAGCGCGGGGCGGCCGAGTCCGGCCTGCGCCTGTGCGTGAGCCTGGTCGCGCACTGGGTGAGCCACAACAACTACTCCGAGGGCGCCCACTGGATGGACCGGCTGCTGGCGCTGGAGGAGACCGCCAAGGCGCCGTCACGCGCCCGGGCCTACGTCGGCCGGGCCCAGTTGGCACGTGTCCGCAGGGACCACGCACTGGCCCGGGAGACGGGCGAGGAAGGACTGCGGCTGTGCCGCGAGGCCGGGGACGACGTCTTCGTGCGCACGGCCCTGAACCTGCTGGCACTGGTGGCGGTACGCGAGCGCGACCCGGACCGGGCCTCGGTCCGGGTGGAGGAGGCCCTCCGTCTGTGCCGCGAGGCCGGTGACCTGTGGGGCGAGGCGATCGCTCTGGGGACCCGGGCGGCCCTGGAGTCCCAGCAGGGCGACTACCCGGCCGCGGACCAGCACTACAACGCAGCCCTGGCACTGCTGCGCGGTATCGACCACCGCTGGGGTGTCGGTGTGACCCTGATCGGGCACGCCCGCGCCGCGGAGGCCAACGACGACCTGATGACGGCCGACCGCTGTTACCGGGAGGCCCTGGACACCCAACGGCTCATCGGCGCGGTGGCGGAGGAGGCACGCTGCCTGGCCGGTATCGGCCGGGTGGCGCACGCGCTGGGTTCGACGAGCCAGGCGTACGACTACCTGAGCGAAGGGTTGCTCCTCAGCCACGGCAGCGGGCAGCGTGCCGAGGCGGCCCGGGCGCTGGTGTCGATCGCCCGGGTGGCGTTCGGTTCGGAGATGCGGGAGTCGGCCTGCCGCCTCGCCGGTGCGGCGACGGCGGTGCGGGCCCGGGTGGGCCTGGCGGCGCACGGGGCCCCCTGGCCGTTCGTGGACGTGGAGCGGGTCCGGCGGCGGCGTCGGCACATGGTGAGGTGGTGGGAGCAGGGATACGTCCTGGGGCAGGCCGAGGCGGTCCGAGAGGCCGAACGGCTGGCTGAGGAGGGCCGGCGCCCCCAGTCGGCCTCTTCCCGGCGTTCCCGCAGCACCGGTGAACAGCGGAAGGCCGTCAGGCCCTCCCCCGAGTCGACGGACCCGCGTGAGCTGCTCACCAAGCGGGAGCTGGAGATCGCCCGTCTGGTGAGCACGGGCAAGAGCAACCCCGAGATCGCCAAGGCCCTGTTCATCACCTCGGCCACCGCGGCCAGACACGTCGCCAACATCAACCGCAAGATGGGCTTCCACTCGCGCACGCAGATCACCGCGTGGATCGAACGGCACCGGACGGACTGACGACCCGCCGCGGGTACACCCCGGACCGACCGCCCCTCGGACGATCCGGGCCATCCGGACAGAAAGCACCGCCTCGACGGCTCCGACCGTCCCGGGGTTGTGTAGTACCCCCATGCCCAAGAATCTACATATGCACATGCATGGCAAGATGCATGTGCATATGGCTGTGAACGCGCTAGGCTACAAGCCATGGGACATCACGCTCTTGGCACTGTTCGAACAGGGCCTCGCGCGTCCCAAATACGGCCGTCGGAGTCCGAGCCGAACACCGGGTCTCCGTCGCGCCGTCGGTCCCGGGGCGCCCCCGGGACCGGTGGGCAACCGTGCCGGTGCGAGGGGGAACCTGGGGAGGGTCCTCGCTCCGAACGACCGGCACGGCGCTTCCGGGCTCGCCACGTGGAGGGGGCGTGACGAGCCCGGAAGGCACACCCGCCAGAACCACCACCGACTGGGGGAACGCATGGGGGTAGGGCTGTCTTCTGGAACCGGACGACCGGGACGCCACCTGCCGCGTCGGGACGACCCGATCGGCTCACTCACGGGTGGACTGCGTGAGCGCTTGCGCCTGCGGCCGGGCCGGGGCGGGACCATCCGGGGTAGATCCGGTCGGACCGGAGCACTCGCCTTCGCCTCGACCGTGGAGGAGGCCGCCGCCGGGCTGAGCCGCCGGGGCCTGTGCCTCGGCGACGTGGTGGGCGTGCTCGCTCCGGTGGGCCCGGAACGCTTCCTCGCTTCGTACACGGTCATGGCGGTCGGCGGTAGAGCCCTCGCCCTGGCCCCCGACTCCGACCTCGACACCCAGTGCGCGGCGCTGGCCGAAACCGACGCCCGGCTGCTGATCGTCAGCGAGGAGCTGGCCGGTCGGGCCTTGGAGCTGGCCGAACGGTCCCGCGTCCGGCAGGTGATCACCTTCGGATCCGCCATGGGCGCCACACCGTTCGCCGAGCTACTCCTGCCCAGCCCCGACGGCAACGGCTACAGCCCGGCACGCGGGCTGTTCGACAACGGCTTGCTGGGATACGAGACCACCGGGAACGGCATACTCGCGACGCTGCACACGCACCACGAGCTGCTGGCCAGGTTCGCGGTACTGCGCGAGGAGTTGGCGCTGACGGCGGACGACGTGGTCGCGGTGGACGACCGGGGGGACGAAGCCGACCGGCTCGTGCTGGTGGCGCTCGCGCTGTGGACGGGGGCGTGTGTGGTGGCCGGGGCCGGGTGCCCGGTGCCGGAGGGCCGTCGGGTGACGGTGGCGTGCGATCCCGAGCCGACGCGGCTCTGCCTCCCCCACCCGGGTGGCGTGGCCTAGGTGTCGGCGGCCTCTTCGTCGATCTCGAACCAGGCCACGTGGGTCGCCTCGCTCCAGTACTCGCCGCTGCGCGTGGCGCAACTGTCCACGATCAGCTTTCCGCGCCCGTAGTCGTCGCCGTCCGCACGGCTGTGGCCCTCCGCATCGACTGGGTCACGCGCCCCCTGGTCTGCGACGGCTACGCGGAGACGGCTCGAGTCGGAGCGGATGAACAGGGTCATGACACCGCCGCTCTGCCCCGAGCGCGAGTGCAGCAGGGCGTTGGTGGCCAACTCGCTGACGGCGAGCTCCGCGTCGTCCAGCGCCCCTTCGCCGTGTCCGATCCGGGTCAGGAACTCACGCACCCGGGCGCGGATGGACCGCACAGCGGTCAGGTTTCCCGCACAGCTCCATACGGTGTGGTCGGTGACCCCACCCGTGAGGTCGTCCACCTCGATCGTCTGTGCGGTCGATGTCGCGGCGTCTGGGGCATCCGCGGGCACGTAGTCCCGGAGTTGCCTCGCCTCAGCCATCCGGTCACTCCAATCACCCGCGACGGGCGCGCGGGTTGCGCGGCCTGCACTCACCTTAGACAAGGGTGCACCGGATCCAGAACAACACACCTCGGTTTGTGCCGCTGGGGATTGGTCACAAAACCCCGCCCCGTGTCCTCCCCGATATGGACAAAGGAAACAGCCCTGACCCCAGGCGCATCCATGTGAGGTGTAACACGCTGGCAATACCTGACCGGCAGCACCCCCTGCCCTGGCCGCGCCTTGACCAATAACGATAACCGTTACCGACAAACCACGCCCCCGGCACCCCATCGATCATCCGACAGTCATCACTCTGTGTGATCGAAAATCAGCCCAAAACGGAAGATTCTTTTCTAAACGCCACGGTTTCACTTCCCGGTGACAACAATGGGGACACAACAGTGCGTGGTGAAAACGTGTCACACGGCACTGACACGGGTCAGAAGCTATACGTGCACACCCACGCGCTACACCCACCCTCTTGGCTCGAAACCCCCAGGGCACAGGAGTTCTCAGCGGCACCACAGACACCACCGCTGACAGGCCGGGAGAAACGTCACGGACACCCCCTCAGCTGCTCACAGCTCGTTTGACGCTTCCTGTGGTCCGACTGAGGATCAATGGGGACCGATACTGACAAGCACCCCCCGGGGGCACCCCCCAGCCACCGTCTGTCACCAAGGTGTCGGCCCACCCATGTTCCCTTCCCACACGAGGTGTCCCGTGCCGTCCATGCCCGAAGAGTCCAATACCGCCCTGACCAGCTTGACCTCGCGGCGCTCCCTGCTGAAGGCCTCCGCCGCTGGCGCAGCCGTCGCACCGGTCCTGGCAGCCTGCGGAGGTGACTCCGAGAACGGTGGCTCCGGTGGTGGGGAACCACAGCAGGGCGGCCGTCTCAGGGCCGGTGTCGCCGGCGGCGGCGCCAGCGACACACTGGACGCGCACGACCCGACCGACAACGTCGACATCGCGCGCAACTACGCCCTCTACGCCTCCCTCATGCGGATCGCCAACGACGGCAGCATCGAGCCGTACCTCGCGGAGTCGCTCGAGCCCAACGACGACGGCACCGAGTGGACGCTGGTCCTCAAGGAGGGCCTGACCTTCCACGACGACAGCCCCGTCACCACCGAAGCGGTCGTCTACTCCCTCGAGCGCATCCTCGACCCCGACGACCCCCAGCGCGGCGCGGGCGACCTGGAAGGCGTCGACCCGGAGAAGCTCGAGATCGTCGACGACCTCACCCTGCTCATCCGTGTGGACGAACCGCTGGTGACCCTGCACGAGGCGCTCGCCGAGTACTACAACTGCATCGTCCCGGTCGACTACGACCCCGAGAACCCCATCGGCTGCGGCCCCTTCAAGTACTCCGAGTTCGTCGTGGGCGAGTACAGCCTCTTCGAGCGCCACGAGGGCTACCACGTCGAGGGCCAGCCGTACGTGGACGAGCTCGAGATCATCAACTTCCCGGAGGACGACGCCCGGGTCAACGCGCTCAACAGCGGCAGCGTCGACGTCATCAGCCAGGTGCCGCACTCCCAGGTCGCCATCATCGAGGACGACCCGGACGTGAGCATCCTGGAGTCCGAGACCGGCATGTGGCTGCCGTTCACCATGAACATCGAGGAAGAGCCGTTCGACGACCTGCGCGTCCGCCAGGCCTTCCGTCTGATCGTCGACCGCCAGGAGATGATCGACCAGGCGCTGGCCGGTTACGGGCAGATCGGCAACGACATGTACTCGCGGATGGACCCGTCCTACCCCGAGGACTTCGAGCAGCGCGAGCAGGACATCGAGGAGGCCAAGCGCCTGCTGGCCGAGGCCGGGTACGAGGACGGCCTGGAGGTCGAGCTCGTCACCGGTGACCTCAACGCCGGTGTGATCGCCTCCGCCGAGGTCTTCCAGGAGCAGGCCCGCGAGGCCGGGGTCACCGTCACCCTGCGCCGCGTCAACGCCAGCGACTACTGGAACCCGGAAGAGGGCTTCCCCTACGCCTTCGGCCAGGACTTCTGGAGCGCCCGCAACTACATCACCCAGACCGCACAGGGGTCGATCGTGGGCGCGCCCTACAACGAGACCATGTGGGGCGAGCACGAGGAGTGGCTCGAGCACCTGAACAACGCGCGGCGTGCCGTCGAGGAGGACGAGCGCAACGAGCACATCCGCGAGGCCCAGAAGGTCGAGTACGAGGAGGGCGGCTACATCGTGTGGGGCTTCGTGAACCTGCTCGACGCCTACGCGACCGGCGTGCACGGCCTGGAGCCCTCGGTCTCGGGGCACCCGCTCGGTTCCTACGCCTTCCAGACCATGTGGCTGGAGCAGTAGCGGACGACCGTTCCGAGCCACACGCCCGCCAACGAAAGCTCACCATGACTCGACTCATCGTCGTCCGCCTGTTCTTCGGCGCACTGACGCTCTGGGCGGTGTCCCTCGTGGTCTTCGCGGCCACGCAGGCACTGCCAGGCGACGCGGCCCAGCTCATCCTGGGCCGCGACGCCACCCCGGAGCGCCTGGAAGCACTCCGCAACCAGCTCAGCCTCCACGAACCCGTGGCCGTGCAGTACATGCAGTGGCTCCAAGGGCTTCTCCAGGGCGACCTCGGCACGTCCTTCTCCAACCGGATGCCGGTCGCCGAGTTCCTGGCGGCCCCGGTGCAGAGCTCGCTGACCCTCATGGGCCTGGCGGCCCTGGTCGCGACGCCGATCGCCCTGTTCGTCGGTGCGTTCAGCGCCCTGCGCCGGGACCGCGCCTTCGACCACACGTCTTCCATGGGCACCTTGGTCATCGCCTCCATCCCCGAGTTCGTGGTCGGCATCCTGCTGATCCTGCTGCTCGGCCCGGGTGGACTGGACCTGTTCCCGTCCGTGTACTCGCGTGAGGGCGGTCCCGACCAGTGGGTGCTGCCGGTGCTGACCCTGGCACTCGCCGTGGCCCCGCCGATCGTCCGCATGATGCGGGCGACGATGATCGAGGTCCTGGAGAGCGAGTACGTCCAGCAGGCGCGGCTCAAGGGCATGAACGAGCGCACCGTGCTGTGGCGCCACGCCGCGCCCAACGCGATCGGCCCGGTGGCCCAGGTCGTCGCCCTCCAGCTCGCGTGGCTGGCCGGCGGCGTGGTCGCCATCGAGTTCCTGTTCAACTTCCCCGGTGTCGGCAAGGTCCTCATGGACGCCATCGAGAACCGTGACGTGCCGCTGATCCAGGCCGTGGTTCTGCTCATCGCGGGGATCTACATCCTGGTCAACCTGATCGCTGACGTGATCGGGCTGGCGGCCAACCCGAAGGTGAGGGTCGCGAACCGATGAGTGGACCTTCGACGAGCACCGCCCCCGCGGCCTCCGCGTCCTCGGCGCGCCGCCGCCCGGGGCTCTTCCGAACCGCGTGGCGGTTCGGCCGTACCAAGGTCGGAGTGGTCCTTACCGGCCTCATCGTCCTGATCGCCGTGCTGGGCCCGTTCCTGGCTCCGTACACCGTGACCGAGTTCGTCACCAAGCCGTTCGAGACGGGCGTCGACGGGACGGTGTTCGGCGGTGACAACCGCGGCCGCGACGTACTGACCCGATTCCTGTGGGGCGGTTGGACGCTACTCCTGCTGGCCGGTGCCGCCGCCGCGATCGGTGTGGGCGCCGGGACGGTCGTCGGCATCATCGCCGGCTACCGCCGCGGCTGGGTGGACGACGTCCTCATGCGGACCAACGACGTCCTACTGGCCTTCCCCCAGCTCATCGCCGCGCTGCTGGTGATGTCGATCATCGGCCCGCGTGCGTGGCTGATCGTCGCGGTCATCGCGATCTCGCACATGCCCCGTGTGGCGCGCGTGATCCGCGAGGCCACCCGCAAGGTGATCGAGCAGGACTACGTCAAGGCGGCCGAGGCGATCGGCCTGCCGCGCTGGCGGATCATGACGGTGGAGATCCTGCCGAACGTGACCAGCCCGCTCCTGGTGGAGCTGGGTCTGCGTCTGACCTACTCCATCGGTGTGGTGGCCGTGCTCGGCTTCCTCGGTATGGGTCTGCAGCCGCCGACGGCGGACTGGGGCCTGATGATCAACGAGAACCGACAGGGCATGTCCGTGCAGCCTTGGGCGGTGGCACTGCCCGTGACCGCGATCGCGGTGCTGACCGTCGGCGCCAACCTCATCACCGACGGGCTTTCCCGTGCGGCGATCGGTATCGACCGGGGGGTCGAGAAGTGACGGAGAACGAGAACCCGGAACACGGGAACGGCGAGCACGGCGAAGCCGTACTCGAGGTCGACGGGCTCACCGTGATCGGGCGCCCCTCGGACGTCGAGATCATCAGTGACGTGTCGGTCACGGTGAAGCGGGGCGAGATCCTCGGTCTGGTGGGAGAGTCCGGATCGGGGAAGACCACCCTGGGGCTGTCGCTCCTGGCGCACTGCAAGCGGGCCACGGAGATCACCGGCGGCGAGGTCCGGGTCGGCGGCCAGGACCTGGCCGGGCTGTCCGAGCAGGGGGTCCGGGAACTGCGCGGCCGCGCGGTGGCCTACATCCCCCAGTCCCCGGCCTCCGCGCTCAACCCGGCGCTGCGCTTGCGCACCCAGCTGCGCGAGGCCCTGCACGACCCGGAGCTGTCGGACGAAGACGTCACCGCGCGGGTGCGCGAGGTGCTGCGCGAGGTGGCGCTGCCCGACGACGACGCCTTCCTGCGCCGCTACCCGCACCAGCTGTCCGGCGGGCAGCAGCAGCGGGTGGCGGTCGCGATGGCGTTCGTGGGCCGGCCCCACGTGATCGTGCTCGACGAGCCGACCACCGGCCTTGACGTGACCACACAGGCGCACGTGCTGGAAACCATCCGGGGGATGACCCGCGACTACGGGACCGCCGGGGTGTACATCAGCCACGACATGGCCGTGGTCGCCAACCTGGCCGACGACATCGCGGTGATGTACCGGGGCGATGTCGTCGAGCGCGGGCGCGCCTCCGAGGTGCTGGCCAACCCCCGGCACTCGTACACGCGCCAGCTGCTGATGGCCGTTCCGCTGCTGCGGACGTCCGGGCACGAGGAGCCCGCTCCGGAGGAGGACGCGCCCCTGCTGCGCGTCTCCGGTCTGGCCGCCGGTTACGGGCGCACTCAGGTGCTGGAGGGGATCGACATCTCGGTCTCCCGCGGCGAGTGCGTGGCCCTGCTGGGCGAGTCGGGTTCGGGCAAGACGACCCTGTCGCGTGCGGTGGCGGGTCTGCACCACCAGTTCACCGGCGATATCAGCTTCGACGGTGACGCCCTCGCCAACAGCAGCTACCGGCGCACGGCGGCTCAGCGCCGCCGGGTGCAATACGTGTTCCAGAACCCGTACGAGGCGCTGAATCCGCGCAAGCGGGTGCGGGAGCAGATCCTGGGCCCGTACCGGCACCTCGTGGGCAAGCCCACGGCCCCGGACTCCGTGGTGGCCGAGGCCCTGGAACAGGCCGCCCTGCCCGCCTCCTACGCCGACCGGTTCCCCGAACAGCTCAGCGGCGGCGAGCGCCAGCGCGTGTGCATCGCGCGTGCGGTGGCCACCGGCCCCGACCTGATGGTGTGCGACGAGATCACGTCGGCGCTGGACGTGTCGGTGCAGGCGGAGATCGTGAAGCTGCTGCGGGGCCTGCAGGACCGGGGCATGGCCCTGCTGTTCGTCACCCACAACATCGCGCTGGTGTCGAACATCGCGGAGCGGGTGGCGATCCTGAACAAGGGCGAGATCGTCGAGTACGGCCCCGTCGGCCAGGTGATGTCGTCGCCGCAGCACGAGTACACGCGCGCGCTGATCGCCGACACCCCGGACTTCGAGCTGTCCTTCCCCGGCGCCCCCGAGCGCCTGGGCATGGCGGCGGAGGGTGAGACCGCCGAGAACTAGCCGGCCGGTACCGGTCGGTGGCCGGTCGGCGCCGAAACGAACGGCCGCTACCCGAAGGGGCGGGACGCGCGCGCGTCCCGCCCCTTCGGTGTGTGCGGGTGGGTGGTTAGAGCGGGAGTCCGCCGGTCTGGAAGGCGGCCGCGCCTACCGTTTCCATCGCCGAGTTGGCCGAGAACAGGGCCGTGCTCAGGGCCAGGGCTGGCCAGGCCCACCACCGGCGCGGAGCCCGGTGGCGGCCCCGGGAAGCAGCACGGAACACCGGCGCGGGTTCGGGTGGGGGCTCGACGGCCTCCAGGGCTTCCCGGACCTGCGCGGCTTCCCGCTCGGCCTGTTCCCGCCGCTGGCGGGCGACCGTCACCCAGTGGGGGACGGCGCCGTGTTCGAGCATGTAGGCGACCCGCGGGTTGCACTGCATCTGGCGCAGGAGCCGTTCCCGGCGGGCCCGGTGTGACTCGGGCAGCCCTTGCGCGGGACGCGGGGCTGTCCGGAGGGCGGAGCCGGGGCGGGAGAAGCGGTGGCCCCGGGGCGCGTTGAGCACCGGTCGCAGCCGGGTGTCGGTTGTGGTGGTCATCTCTGGCCTTCCGTTGGACAGCGCCGCCGGGGTGGGGCGGTGTTGGAGGGCGCCCGTTCAGGCGGTGGGTGGCATGGGACCGCCGGGCTTTTTGGGGTTGACGCCCAGGTGGCGGAAGGCGAGCAGGCGCAGAAGCTGGGTACGGGTGGGGGCGGTGATGCGCTCGAAGGGGTCGCCCGGTCCTGACCAGCCGAAGG
>NZ_BAAGZJ010000110.1:0-22114 GCF_054778635.1 Nocardiopsis nanhaiensis | reverse complement strand
GGGCCCGGGGGGCCCTCCGGGCCGGGACAGGCGCGCCACCCCGCCGCCGCCCCCGCCCGGCGGCACCACCGCGAAGGCCTCGGCCAGGGCGGCGCCGCGCAGACTGCCCGGGCGGTCGTGGCCCACCGGCTCGGCCCGCCCCTGGGACAGCCGCACCGCGACCAGCCGGGTGTCGTCGGGCCTGGAACGGACCTCGGCGGACATCGGCACCGGACCCGAACCCGCTGCCGGGTCCGGGCGCCCGGCCATCGCGCACAGCAGCGGCACCAAGAGCGTGAGCGACGCCACCAGCGCCGCGTTGGGGTTGCCCGGAAGACCCACGAAAACAGTGCCGCCCGTCTGGTCACGGGTGTGCGCGAGCAGCTGCGGGTGGCCCGGGCGGCAGGCGACGCCGTCCACGACCGTCTCCGCGCCCAGCTCCGCCAGGACCTCGCGCAGGTGGTCGGCGGGCCCCTTCGACGACGAACCGCACACGACCACCACGTCGGCCCCGTCCGGTTCCAAGGCCGCACGCAGGTCCGCGTAGCCGTCACCCAGGAAGCGGACCCGTTCCAGCTCGCCCCCGGCCCAGGCGACCACGCCGGGCAGCAGCGGCCCGATCGCGTCCCGCACCACGCCGTCGCCGGGAAGCCCGTCCGTGGCGATCTCGTCACCGGTGACCAGCACCGAGACCTTCGGCAGACGCACCCGAAGGCTGTCGTGGCCCAGGCTCGCGGCCAGCCCCAGCACAGCAGGGGTCACCGGGGTCCCCGGCTCCAGGACCGTCTCCCCCGGCGCGGTCTCCTCCCCGGCCCAGCGCACGTGCCTGCCCTGGTGAGCCTCACCACGCACCCGGCCGTCCACCGCCTCGGTCCGCTCATAGGGCAGGACCGCCTCGGCACCCTTGGGCACGCGGGCACCGGTGGCGATCTCCACGGCCTCGCCCGCACCCAAGGCGAGCCCCGCGACCGGAGCACCGGCCAGCTGCGTTCCCACCAGGGTCCAGGGCCCCTCCCCCGACACCGCGAACCCGTCCATCGCCGAGGCGTCGAAAGCGGGCGACCCCACCAACGCCCTGAGATCCGCGGCGAGCACACCACCCAGCGCGCTCCGCAACGGAAGCACTCGCTCCGAAGCACCCAGCGCTTCCCCCAGTGCGCGGGCCCGCGCACGGGCCCGCCCCCAGGAGAGCGCACCGCGGTGACCACCGCACGCCGAACCGTCCGCCACCGGGTTGTCCATGCCGATCCGCCCACCCTGTCTTTCGAGGCCGTGACCCCTTGTTCTACCCGGGCCATGTGACGCGGACGCTACCGCCCCTCCCAGCTCCCAAGACGACCGCCGCACGGCCCCGACCAACTCCGATTTGCCGTCTGTGGAATCTCCGCTAAAGTCTTTACCAGCAGCAAGGCGCGGCCAACGGAAACGGAGGCCGGGCCCGTAGCAAGCGGACGTAGCTCAGCTGGTAGAGCATCACCTTGCCAAGGTGAGGGTCGCGGGTTCGAATCCCGTCGTCCGCTCGGAGGAGACGAGGGGCGGCTGGTACGCTCCACGGATAACTCGGTGGAGTGGCCGAGAGGCGAGGCAGCGGCCTGCAAAGCCGTCAACACGGGTTCGAATCCCGTCTCCACCTCCCAGTTTCACTGGGGCGATTAGCTCAGTTGGCTAGAGCACTACCTCGACACGGTAGGGGTCACAGGTTCGAGTCCTGTATCGCCCACAAGCAGCACCGCAGGTCAGAGAGTTATCTGGCTGTAGCGGCGAAGATGATCATCCCGCCTTGGGAGATATCCGGGAGATCAACTTCGAAGCGGGTTCCTTCGGGGGCCCGCTTTCGCTGTTTCTACGGTAGTGCTCTTCGAGGATCGGCGCCATACCGAAGAGCCGGTCCCGTTCCGCCCGGGTGAGAGCGTCTACGCTCCGCACCCACCGGGTCTCGGTCACTTCGAGTACACGCGCCTTCATCTCCGGAGTCATGGGTTTGGT
Source organism: Nocardiopsis nanhaiensis (assembly GCF_054778635.1). Lineage (NCBI taxonomy): Bacteria > Bacillati > Actinomycetota > Actinomycetes > Streptosporangiales > Nocardiopsidaceae > Nocardiopsis > Nocardiopsis nanhaiensis. Next base: position 20,149 of record NZ_BAAGZJ010000110.1, on the reverse strand, counting down.
CATTGCCCGGACACAACAACGGCCTTCGCATGATCAGGTGCTTCAACCAGGAACACACCTGAGCACAACGGAGGCCGTCACCCATGAGTGTGCCGCACCAGAAAAACCTCCCTGTCGAGTCACTGTCGGAGTTGTCCCGATTGCGCTCCGAGTTCCACGCCTGCCTGACCACACACGCTGATTCCCTCTTCGAGGTCTGCGAAGCCCTGGTCAGCGCTCCGACCCCTGCGCCACCTGGCGCAAGGTGGCCCCTGTTGCACCTTGGGCGGTGGCCGTCGGCAGGATGATGGCCCACAGCTGCTCTTCGGTTTCGGTCTCCAACGTCAGCAGTGTGGTGTCGGGGACCAGGTCAGGGCGGATCCGCTCGGGCGCGGTCCGGGTCACGACTCACCCTCTCGAACCTGTCACGGGAACCCCCGACCGGTGAGTTCCAGCCCGACCCGAGCCGCCTCACCCGCTCTTGCGGGCCACGCCGCCGAACTCGTCCACTGGCTGCGGGGTACCGACCTCGGTCGGCTGTGGACGCCACAGTGAGCACGAGGTCACCCCGGGCTCGATCAGGTCGAACCCCTCGAAGAGCTCAGCGATCCGCTCCGGCGACCGCAGCACCAAGTAGGGAGTGCCGTTCTCGTTCCACTGGCGGGTGGCCTCCTCCATGGCCTCGGGCTGGACCACGGCGCTGGGGTGGGTGATGGCCAGGTAGCTGCCCTCCGGCAAAGCGTCCATCAGGCGCCCCACCAAGTCGCGGGCCTCGTCGTCGTCCTGCACGAAGTTCAAGACGCCCAGCAGCATCAGCGCGACCGGGCGGGAGAAGTCCAGAACCCGGGCGGCCTCGGCCAGGACCCGGTCGGTGTCGCACACGTCGGCGTGCACGTACTCAGTGGCGCCCTGCGGGCTGCTGGTCAACAGAGCACGTGCGTGCGCCAAGACCAGATCGTCGTTGTCCACGTAGACGATGCGCGAGTCGGGGGCCACACTCTGAGCGACCTCGTGGGTGTTGTTGGCGGTGGGCAGCCCGGTACCGATGTCGAGGAACTGGCGGATACCGACCTCGCCCGCCAGGTAGGTGACCGCCCGCTCCAGGAAGGCACGGTCCGCGCGGGCATTGTCAACGATCTGAGGCATGCCCTGCTGGATCAGGTCTCCCAGCTCACGGTCCACGGGGTAGTTGTCCTTGCCACCCAACCAGTAGTTCCAAATGCGCGCGGTGTGGGAGACGCTGGTGTCGATCGTGGGCTGATGGCTCTGCACGGGGGGTTTCTCAGCCACAGGGGACTCCTGTCATATTCTGCACGGTGCCCGGTTACACCGTGCACTCCTGGCAGGGATCTTACGTCCTCGTCTGGGCGTGAATGCCCCCTGAAATCCCCACCGCACGGGCCCTTCGCTGTGTCTGGCCGTCGATCGACCACGAAGTTGTGCTGCCGCACACGGGCTTCCTATGCTCGGCCCATGGAATCCTCCCAGCCCCAAATCAATTCCGACATCCCCCACTCAGCCCGCGTGTGGAACTACTGGCTCGGCGGCAAGGACAACTATCCCGTGGATCGGGAGGCCGGTGACCAGTTCCTCAAGGTCTTCCCTGGCATGGCGCAAGGCGCCAAGGCCTCGAGGGCCTTTCTGGCGCGCACCGTGCGCTATCTGGCGGCAGAGGCCGGAATCCGCCAGTTCCTCGACATCGGTACCGGGCTGCCCACCGCCAACAACACCCACGAGGTGGCACAGAGCGCACGCCCAGAGGCGCGGATCGTGTACGTGGACAACGACCCCCTGGTGCTGACGCACGCTCGCGCACTGCTGACCAGCACGGGTGAGGGTTCCACGAACTACGTCCACGCGGACCTGCGAGAGCCCGAGAAGATCCTCGAGGCAGCCCGGGAGACCCTGGACTTTCGGGAGCCGATCGCGCTGATGCTCATGGGTATCCTCGGGCACGTCACGGACTACGACCAGGCCCGCGACATCGTCGGACGATTGGTGCGGGCCCTTCCGTCAGGCAGCTACCTGACGATCAACGACGGCACCAACGTACACAGCGAGGCCAACGCCGAAGCACACGAACGCTACAACCAGAGCGGCGCCGTACCCTACGTCCAGCGCAGCCCCGAGGAGCTGGAGGGGTTCTTCGAGGGACTGGTCCTGGTCGAACCGGGCCTGGTCTCGGTTACACGGTGGCGCTACGACCAGAACAGTTTCGGTGTACCACCCGAGGTGGACGGCTACGGAGCGGTCGCACGTAAGCCCTGATGCGAAGCGCAACCGTGCCTGACCGCCCACCGTCGGTGGCAGTCAGGTGACCGCCATCGAAACGGTTGCTCGCGCGGCACCGCCGGTCAAGGCCTTCGACCGGCGATGCTGCGACAGTGGTCGTGCGCGCATACGTGAAATCAGTGAACCGCCGACGGACGCTCACCCGAGGTGAAGGGCGATCGCTTGACAGCCGAGTCTCCTACGGGCGCCCGTACGCGGAGCGGCCTCTGGATCGTTGCGGTGCTGTTCCTGCTGATCATGGCGTTCTCGACCGCGCCCACTCCGCTGTACCCCCTCTATCAGGGCGCTGAGGGGTTCGGGTCCGACGTGATCAGCGTCGTCTACGCCATGTACGCCGTCGGAGTGCTCACGAGCTTGCTCCTGGTCGGGCACGTCTCGGACTGGTACGGGCGCAAACCGCTTCTCCTGGGGTCCCTGCTCTTGGCGCTGGTGGCGAGTTCGCTCTTCGTGGCCTCCACACACCTGACCACGCTGCTGGTCGCGCGCTTCGTCAACGGGGTCGCGGTCGGCATGCTGACCGCGACCGCCACCGCCGCGCTGGTCGCGTTGAACCGCGCGAGCCGGAACCCGCACTCACGGACCTTCGTGGACACCCTGACGATCGTCGTCAACGTGGGCGGCCTCGGGCTCGGTGCCGCGTTCTCCGGGGCGGTCGCCGCGCTCGGTACCGCCCCGCTGGTCCTCCCGTACGCCCTCTTCGGTGGCGCCTTCCTGCTCCTGGTACCCCTCGTCGTCCTGGTCCCGGAGACCGTGAACGTCCGCCGTCCCCTCCCCCGCTACCGGCCCCAGCGGCTGAGGGTTCCCGCCACGTCGCGGGCCGCGTTCTGGTCGAGCCTTGGACTGGCCTTCGTCGGTTTCGCCGTGTTCGGACTGTTCACGTCGCTGGCACCGTCCCTGCTCACCAGCGGTTACGGCCTGGACTCGCCGTTCGTCGCGGGCGTGACGGCCTTCTCGGTGTTCGCCTCGGCGGCGACGGCCCAGGCCCTCTTCTCCCGGGTGCCAGAGCGGTCCCGCGTCCCGTTGGCCGCCACCCTGCTCGTCACGGGCCTGTTCGTGATCACCGTGCAGGAGTTCGCACCGAGCTACGTCCTCTTCCTCCTCGGAGGGACCATTGCGGGTGCCGGTTCGGGCACCGCCTTCAAGGCGGCGGTCGCCACCATCAACGATCTCAGCGACCCGGACCACCACGCCGGAATCCTCGCCAACCTCTTCCTCGGGGCCTACGTCGGCATCTCGGTACCGGTCATCGGCCTCGGTGTGGCCGCCACCGTCCTACCGCTGCCGATCGCCGTCACGCTGTTCTCCGCGGCCCTGGCCGTGCTCACCGTCCCCGTAGCGGTGGTGCACGTACGCTCCGCCAGTACCAAGCCCTCCCCCTCGGCCTGAGTCCCCGCCGCGGATCCCTGCCGCGGGTCCTCGGTAAAGAGAGGTAGCGCGGACCGGCGACGCCTGAAAGGGTGGGGTCCCTCCCGCCCACCCGCACGAGAGCACTCCCGCCCGCTCGGCACGTTCTCACCCGATTCCCGGCGTCAGACACCCCTGAGCTCGAAGGAGGCAGCCCATGTTCACACACGGCGCCCGTTTGCCGACCTCGATCGTCGGCAGTATGCCGCAACCCGACTGGCTGATCGACCGGGAGAAACTCGCCGACCGGTTCCCACCGCGGGTCCGGGCCAAGGAGCTGTGGCGGGTGGATTCGGACTTCCTCACCGAGGCCCAGGAAGACGCGACGCTACTGGCGATCCGCGCCCAGGAGGACGCGGGCCTGGACATCGTCACCGACGGTGAGATCCGGCGGGAGTCCTACTCCAACCACTTCGCGACGGCCCTCGACGGTGTCGACATCGACAACCCCGGTACCGCGCTCGACCGTTCGGGGCACCCCAATCCGGTCCCCAGGATCACCCACGAGATCACCCGGCCCCACCCGATCCAGGCGGGCGACACCGCGTTCCTGCGGAAGGCGACCGACCGCACAGTCAAGATCACCGTGCCCGGCCCCTTCACCATGGCCCAACAGGCCCAGAACGACTACTACGCCACTGACCGCGGCGTCGCCCTGGCCTACGCGGAAGTGGTCCGCGCGGAGATCGCCGACCTGTTCGCCGCCGGTGCCGACATCGTCCAGATCGACGAGCCCTACCTCCAGGCGCGGCCAGAGGCTGCGCACGAATTCGGCGTCGAGGTCCTCAACGAGGCACTGCGGGACGCGGCCGGGCCGACCGCGCTGCACATCTGCTTCGGATACGCGGCGATCATCCACGAACGCCCCGACGGCTACTCCTTCCTCGGGGAGCTCGCCGACACCCCGGTCGACCACGTTTCCGTCGAGACCGCCCAGTCGGGCCTGGACCCGGCCGCCCTGGACCCCCTGCGGGAAAAGGGCGTGATCCTCGGCGTGCTGGACCTGTCGACCCACGAGGTGGAGACACCCGAAGAGGTGGCCGACCGGGTGCGGCGCGCACTGCCGCACGTGGACGCGGCCAAGCTGGTCCTCGCCAGCGACTGCGGGCTCAAGTACCTGCCCCGCGCGTCCGCCGAGGGGAAGATGCGATCGCTCACCCAGGCCGCGGCCCTCGTGCGCCGAGAACTCTGAGCGGTCCGATACCCCCGGAGGCAAGGAGGGTTCACCGGTTCACCTCCCTTGACACTCGCAACGTTCGACCAGTCCAGAGCAGGTTCCGGAGTAATCCGGCCACCTCTTGGCGAATGCACCGGCTGCACCGGAGGCCCCCAGTGCGGCCGGTACTGGCCCCCGCACGGACCTCAGGTCAGGCGCGGCGTTCTAGGTGGCTCTTGGCGGCGGTGCCCGGTCGCCTCGAAGGCAGCCGCGATCCGCAGGAGGCGCGCATCGTCGTAGGCGCGCCCGGCGAAGGTCAGCCCCACGGGCATGCCTGTGTCGGGCATCGTGCCCATCGGCACCGTCACGGTGGGGATGCCCAGGTGGCGCCAGACGAGGTTGCCGTTGGCCACCCACACGCCGTTGCGCCAAGCGGTGTCGGCGGAGTCGGGGTTCACGTCGGCGTCGGCCGGGGCGACGTCGGCCACCGCTGGGAAGGCGATCGCGTCCAGGCCCAGGCGGTCCAGCCAGTCCTCGAAGTCCACCCGCCGGGTGCGCTCCAGCCCTCGGAGCCCCTCCTCCAGGTGCGGGACCTCGGTGAAGGAGGAGATCCCCGTGCGGCGCACGAACTCCGGGTAGGCGGCGATGTCGTCGTCGAACCCGTCGTAGCGGTCCGGAAGGGCGTTCGGGTCGTGCGGGAAGACGCGCTCGCCGTCGACCTGCCCCAGGTCGTCCAGGAGCGGGTCGCCGTTGGCGCGCAGGAAGTCCTGCCAGGCCCAAGCGGACAGGTCCAACAGCTCGCGGTCCAGGTAGTCCCGGCTCACCAGCCCGCGGGTCTTGACCGTGGGCGCCCCCGGTCGGTCACCCTCATAGTTGCTCACCACGGGAAGGTCGGTCTCCCGCACCAGGACGCCGGAGGCCTCCAAGTCGGCCCGAGCCGCCTCCCACAACCGCAGCACGCTGGGCCGGGTGGCCACCGGCTGTCCGGTCGGCCCGCCGATACCGGGGGCGGCCGCGGTTCCGGCTTCGGGATCCCGGCCGGTGTAGAGCCGCGGCGCACCGAGCCGGAGCCCGTCCAGGGCCCGTCGGCCGGCGTCCGCGTCGGCCACACCCAGGTCGGCGAAGGTTTCGGGCCGTACCGCCGAAGCCGCCGGAACGTCGATCCACGGCTGGCTGCGCCAGAAGTCCCCGCGCAGCTCGGCGTCGTCGGCGACGATGACCTCCAGCAGCTCGAACATGTCGGCCATGGTGCGGGTGTGGGGCACCACGACGTCCATCGTGGGCACGAGCGGCCAGTTGCCCCGGATGGAGATCACCCCCCATGACGGTGTGTAAGCGCACAGTGCGTTGTTGGAGGCGGGGGCGCGCCCGGAGGACCAGGTCTCCTCCGCCAGTCCGAAGGCGGCGAAGCTGGCCGCCGTGGCCGTTCCCGAGCCGTTGGACGATCCCGAGGCGAAGGCCGAGGTCAGGTAGGCACCGTTGTAAGGGCTCTCGGCACGCCCGTACACGCCGCGCTGCATGCCGCCGTTGGCCATGGGCGGCATGTTGGTCAGGCCGACCAGCACCGCGCCGTTCTCCCGCAGGCGCTGCACCGTGAACGAGTCTCGCTGGGCGACGAGGTGCTCGAAGGCCGGTGATCCGGCCGCGACCGTCAGCCCGCGGGCCTGGTAGCTGTCCTTGGCGGTGTAGGGGATCCCGTCGAGAGGGCCCAGGGTCTGCCCGAGCGCCCGGCGCTCGTCGGAGGCCCGGGCCTCGGCGACGGCGTAGGGGTTCATCACCACCACTGCGTTGAGCGCTATCCCGCCGTGGTCGTAGGCCTCGATGCGCGCCAGGTAGGCCCGCACCAGATCCTCGCTGGTCACACGGCCCCGCTCAAGGTCCTCGCGCAGTTGCGGGATCGTGGCCTCGACGACGTCGTAGGGCTTGGTCACTGGGACCTCCCCTTCAAGCGCGGGGCCGGCTGCTGCTGGGTGATGCAGTGGATGCCGCCGCCGAAGCGGAAGATGTCGCGGGCGTCGACCTGTTCGATGCGCCGCCCGGGGTAGGCCCCAGCCAGGATCCGTGCGGCGGCGTCGTCCCGCGGATCGTCGAAGGCGCACAGCACCACGACCCCGTTGGCGACGTAGTGGTTGATGTACGACCAGTCGACGAACTCGCCGTCGTCGTCGGTCAGGGTCTCGGGGGCCGGGACGTCGACGATGCGCAGCGGCTTGCCGTCGGCGTCGACGGCGCCCTCCAGGACCCGGCGCAGGTCCTGTGTGACCAGGTGGTCGGGGTGTCGGGCGTCGTCCTGGCGGTGCAGCAGCACGGTGCCGGACTCGGTGAAGGCCGCCACGATGTCGACGTGCCCGCGGGTGCCGAGCTCGTCGTAGTCGCGGGTGAGGCCCCGGGGCAGCCAGACGGCGTGCCTGGTGCCCAGTCTGGCGTGGATCTCCGTCTCGACGGCGCCCTTGTCCAGCCCCGGGTTGCGGCCCGCGTCCAGCTGGACGGTATCGGTGAGCAGCACCGTGCCGGAGGCGTCGACGTGGATGCCGCCGCCTTCGTTGACCAGGGTGCTCGGGATCCGGGGCACCCCGGAGACCTCGGCCATCCTGCCGCCCAGGAGCCGGTCGGACTCCCAGTCCGCCCACTGCTGGGCGCCCCAGCCGTTGAAGACCCAGTCGACCCCGTGGACCCGGCCCTGCGCGTCGTGGACGAAGGTCAGACCGGAGTCGCGCATCCAGGCGTCGTCCAGGGGCAGGACCGCCGTGTCGATCTCCGGACCGAGCAGGGCCGCGGCCTCGTCGGTGTCGTCGGGGGCGACCACCACCGTCACCGGTTCGTACCGCGCGACCGTGTGGGCCACCGCGGCCCAGGCCGCGCGCGCACGCCCCAGGGACCGGCCCCCGCGCGGGCCGAAGGTGTCGTTGGGCGGCGGGAAGGCCATCCAGGTGCGCTCGTGCGGCGCCCATTCCGGCGGCATCACCGTGGGGCGTTCGGCAGGACTGTGAGCGATCATGTCAATCCTTGTCGTGGAACAGGGCGCTGGAACCGGTCGGCGAATCAGCTCTCCGTGGGGTATTCGGTGGTCGCGAACCTGCGCCGGAAGAACTCCGGGCTGCGCAGGTACTGGACGACCATGGCCACGCCCCCCAGGGCGAAGATGGCGACACCCAGGACGAACACCAGCCCGACCCCGCCGATCTGCGATCCGGAGCCGTAAGCGGGGTCCATCGAGTCCCAGGCGGTCTGGAAGAAGAAGACGAGCAGCAGGAGCCCACCGAGCAAGGGTGCCACCAGCTTGGCGACCAGGGCGCGCAGCGACGCGGTGGCCTCGTGCCGGAAGTACCAGACGCAGGCGATGGCGGTCACGCCGTAGTAGAAGCAGACCATCATGCCGAGCGTGGTGATGGTGTCCCAGAGGACGTTCTCGGAGAGCACCCGCATGACCGTGTAGAAGACCGAGGCGATGACCACCGCCACGACCGTCGCGTACACGGGGGTCTTGTGCACCGGGCTGACCCGCGCATACTTGGGCGAGAGCGCCCCGTAGTGGCCCATCGCGAGCATCGTGCGCGCCGGTGAGATCATCGTGGACTGCAGCGAGGAGGCCGAGGAGGACAGCACGGCAAGGGACATCAGGACGGCGAAGGGACCCATGACCGGTCCGGCCAGCGCCGCGAAGACGTTCTCCTGGATGTCGGGGTTGCCCAGACCGAACTCCCCGGTGCCCACGCCCGCGAAGGAGAGCGTGGCCACCGTGACCGCGGTGTAGAGGGCGACGATCACGAGGATGGTGGCGATGGCGGCCTTGCCCGGGGTGGTCGTGGTGCCGCGGCTCTCCTCGTTCATCGTCACGACCACGTCCCAGCCCCAGTAGATGAAGACCGAGAGGGCCACACCCGCGGCGAACGCGGAGAAGGACTCGACGCCGAGCGGGTTGAACCACTCCAGCCGCACGGGCGTGGCGTCGAAGGCCCCACCTGCACCGACCCTGGCGAACGCGGCGATCGAGAACCACAGCAGCACCGCGAGCTGGAACGCGACCAGGATGTACTGGAAGGTCTTGGTGGCCTCCAGCCCTCGGTAGGAGATCCAGGCCGCGGCTGCCATGAAGGCCAGGCAGGTCAGGACGTTGACCGGCACGTTGCGGGTCAGGTCGGCGATCCACCCCTGACCGGTCAGCTGTGCGATCGCCAGGTAGAAGAAGTCAACGGCGATCCCGGCGAGGTTGGACAGCACCAGGATGGTCGCGGCCAGCAGGCACCAGCTGGCCATCCACCCGATCCAGGGGCCGAAGGCCCTGGAGGCCCAGGTGAAGGTGGTGCCCGAATCCGGCATGGCCTTGTTGAGCTGGCGGTAGCCGATCGCCACCAGCAGCATCGGCACGAATCCGACCAGCAGGATCGCGGGGAGGTGCTCACCTACCGCGGAGGCCGTCGGCCCCAGCGCCCCCGAGAGGGTGTAGGCCGGGGCGATGGTGGAGACACCGATGACCAGGCCTCCGAGGAGCCCGATCGCCCCTTTGCTGAGGCCTTTCCAGTGTGTCGGGGCGTCGGCCCCCGCCTCCGCGCTCCGTGCGGTGTTGTCCGTCATGAGTTCTCCCTGTGGTCGCCGGGATGGGTTTCGGCGCCGGGGGCGGCGCCGCGGGAACCGGTGAGCGGCGCGGGGTTCGCGGTGCGCTCACCAGGGGGTGGGGTTCGTGCGCTACGGCGCCTCCCCTGTGTGCCTGGGACCTAGGGAGCCCCGAGGGTCTCCTCGGCCGCGCGCCGCCCCTGGCGCAGGGCGCCGTCGACGTGCTGGTATCCCTCAGCCGCCAGGTCGGAGCAGGCCCAGCGGACGGGTCCCACGGGTGTGCGCTGGTCGGCCCCGTAGCGGTGCAGGCCGCCGAGGTCGTAGCTGGCCGCGTAGGCCCCGCGGGTCCACTCCTCGGAGGCGAAGTCCGACTCGAAGTAGACGAGCGGCTCGAGCACCTCGTCACCCAGGTAGTTGGCCATGGAGCGCAGGATCGCGGCGCGGCGCTCCTCGGAGGGCTTGCGCAGGAGGTCGTCGGCGGACTCGTCGGAGACGAAGGCGACCAGGGTTCCGCGCGTGTCCGCGTGGTTGGTGTTGTCGTAGACCTCCTGGCACAGCTCCTTGGCGCCGAAGCCGGTGCCGGAAAGGCCCTTGTCGCGCCAGAACGGGCGCTCGTACACCGCGTGGACCTTGATGACCAGGCCCATCGAGGTGTGCTGGTGCATCTGCTGCTGCAGCCACGGGAGCGCGGGCTCGAAGGAGATGCGCGAGTACAGGTTGGGCGGTACAGCCACGATCACGTGGCGGGCCCGTACGGTGACGCGGTCGGACCAGACGGTGGCCGGGCCCGTGGGCCGTGCGCCATGCGAGGAGGCCTCGTCGTCGCTCCAACGGATGGTCCGGACCGGGCTCTCGAGGAAGACCGTGCCCTCTTGGAGGGCGTCGGCCATCGCCTCTGAGACCGACTGCATGCCCCCGACGACGCGGCGGTCGAGGATGAAGTCCTCATCTACGAGGTTGGAGAAGGAGCCGGCCGAGGCGGCCATGAGAACGGCCTGCAGCACCGAGAACGAGTGGGAGGGCTTGGTCAGCATGCCCCCGGCCATGAAGATGCTGATGTTCTTCCGGGCGGCCTCGTCGTCGGTCTGGCGGCGCAGCCACTCGGTGAAGGAGAGGGTGTCCAGTTCGCGGGCGCGCGGATGGTCCCAGGGGCGCTCGACGCCGATGTCGGCGACCAGCTTGTCCAGGGTCGCGATGACGCGCTCCATCTCCGCCTCGGTCGCCTCTCCGGCAGGGAACATGTCTCCGGTGTACTCGTGGCGGGAGCCGTCCGCGGCGAGGTAGACGCTGGATCCCTCGCGGTGACGCGGGTAGGTGCTCATGCCCAGCTCGTCGAGCAGGCCGAGGAGTTCGGTCTGGTCGGGCGAGACCCACTGTCCGCCGATCTCCAGGAAGGCGCCGTCGATCTCCCGGGACCAGGTGCGACCGCCCACGCGGTCGCGGGCCTCCAGGACGGCGACGGACCGCCCGGCGGCCTGGAGGGTGCGGGCGGCCATCAGCCCGGCGGGGCCGGCGCCCACGATCACGACATCGCGGTCGAGCGTCTCGGCGCTGCCGATGACGTGTGTGCCACTCATGGGTGTGCTCCTTCGAACATCAAAATGAACTCCATTCATTAATAGGGACAACGGGCCCGCTGTCAAGTAGCTCACCCCCGTCTCAGAGGCGACGGCGAGGCTGGTCAGCGGGCTGAACGCCCGCCACCGCGGCGATTCGGCACCCTCGCAACACGCCTACAATCAAGGCGGGGTCGCGTCGACGCCCCGCCGGGTGGACAACAGGAAGTAGGCGTCAGTGAGCCAGCAACCGCGCAGCGCACGGGGCCGGGGCAGACCCTCCTCGCCGGTCCTGTCCCGTGAACGCGTCGCACAGGCCGCGATCCGGATCGTGACCGACCAGGGCTACCGCCACCTGACCATGGCCTCGCTCGCCCGCGAACTCGGGGTCGCCGCCTCCGCCCTGTACAACCACGTCTCCGCCAAGCGCGACGTGCTGGTCCTGCTCCAGGACCGCATCAACGAGCAGATCGACTGCTCCGCGTTCGCCACCGAGCCCTGGGACCGTGCGCTGCGGCACTGGGCGCTCTCCTACCGGCAGTGCTTCATGCAGCACACCGCGCTCATCCCGGTCATGGCGGTGCTGCCCGTCGCCGACTCCCCCCAGACGCTGCGCATGTACGAACGCGTCACCTGCGCCCTGCGCGACGCGGGGATCACCGGTGCCGACGCCGTGGACATCATCGTCGGCGTCGAGGCGCTCGTGTTCGGCGCCGCCTACGACGCCTCCGCACCCACCGACATCTTCGACCCGGGCGGCCTCGAGGAGCTGGCGCCGACCTTCACCCGGTTCGCCGCGCAGCGGCCGTCCGACCCCCGCGAGGCCGCCGACCGGGCCTTCGAGCTCGCGATCGACGCCCTGATCGACGGCCTGCGGCACAAGTACTCCGAGACCGACGACCGGGACTGACCGGGACCGTCGGTTCGGGCTGTCCGGGGCTGCCCGCCGGGATCCCGGCGGGCGGCCCCGGACCGGTCACACCTCCAGCGCGTGCATGACGTGCTTGACCCGGGTGTACTCCTCCACCGAGTACAGCGACAGGTCCTTGCCGTACCCGGACGACTTGAAGCCGCCGTGCGGCATCTCCGCGGCGAGCAGCACGTGCGTGTTCACCCAGACGCAGCCGAAGTCGAGGGCGCGCGTCAGGCGCATGGCGGCGCCGTGGTCGGCGGTCCACACGCTGGAGGCCAGCGCGTAGTCCACGTCGTTGGCCAGGACGACGGCCTCCTTCTCCGAGGCGAAGGTCTGCACCGTCAGGACCGGCCCGAAGGTCTCCTCCTGCACCAGCTCGTCGTCCTGGCGGACGCCGGTCACCACCGTCGGCTCGAGGAAGAAGCCCCGGGAGCCGTCGACCGGCTTGCCGCCGGCCACCACGGTGGCATGCTCGGGCAGCCGGTCGAGCTTGTCGGTGACCGACGCGAAGTGGCGCGCGTTGTTCAACGGGCCGAAGTCGTTCTCGGACTCGTCGGAGCTGCCGGTGCGCGTCTGCCGGGCCGCCTCGGCGAGCAGCTCCACGAACCGGTCGTGTGCGCTCTCCTCGACGAGCACCCGGGTGACGGCGGTGCAGTCCTGCCCGGCGTTGAAGGTCCCGAACTCGACCAGTGCCTTGGCGGTCGCGGGAAGGTCGGCGTCGGCGAACACCACGGCGGGTGCCTTGCCGCCGAGTTCCAGGTGACCGCGCTTGAGCCCCTTGGCCGCGGAGGCGGCCACCTGCTGACCCGCCCGAACCGAACCGGTGAGCGAGACCATGACCGGCTCGGGGTGCTCCACCATGAGCGCCCCGGTACTCGCGTCGCCCAGGACCACGTTGAACACGCCCGCGGGGAAGATCTCCCCGATGAGCCGCGCCAGCACCAGCGTCGACTCGGGGGTCGTGTCCGAAGGCTTGAGCACAATGCAGTTGCCCGCGGCCAGGGCCGGGCCGATCTTCCACACTGCCATGAGCAGCGGGTAGTTCCACGGGGTCACCTGCGCTACGACACCGACCGGTTCGCGGCGGATGTAGGAGGTGTGGCCCTCCATGTACTCGGCCGCCGCGCGCCCCTCGAGCGTGCGGGCGGCGCCGGCGAAGAAACGCAGGTGGTCCACGCCCATGCCGATCTCCTCCTGGGAGATCATCCAGCGCGGCTGACCGGTGTTGCGGTGCTGGGCCTCGACGATGTCGTCGGCGTGCGTCTCCACCGCGTCCGCGAGCTTGAGCAGCAGGCGCTGCCGCTCGGACGGGGTGACGTCCTTCCACGTGTCGAAGGCGTCGCGCGCCGCGGTGAAGGCGGCGTCGACGTCGACCTGATCGGAGATCGGCGACACCGCGACGGTGCTTCCCTCCGAGGGGTTGACGACGTCGATGCCCCCCTGCCCGTGGGCGTCGACGAACGCACCGTTGACGAAGTTCCGGAGGCGGCTGCCCATGAGGTCTCCTCGGCCACATAGATAAAATGATCTATGTTCATTTTATGGGGACACGAGGTGATGGGCAACACACACCACCCCGTACCCCCGCCCTGCGCCCCGCCGGAACCGCCCAGTCGGCGGGGCCGTCGATCTCAGCGCCCTAGCGGAAATCCTCCGCGTGGTCGCGGGCCCACTGGGTGAAGGAACGCCGTGAACGGGCGACGAGCCTCTCGAAGTCGGCACTGTCCGGGACCGCCCCGCCACCGGTTACCGACGCGCCCTGCAGGTCGAGCAACCAGTCGATGACCTCGTGGTCCACACCCAGTTCCGGGTCGTACCACTCCTCGTGGACCTGCTCAGGGGTGAGCTCCACGAAGCGGACCTCCTCCCCGACCGCTTCGCCGATGATCCGCACCTGTTCGGCCACCGTCAGCTCGTCGGGCCCGCCAAAGGTGTAGGTCTGCCCGGCGTGCCCGCCAACCAGCAGGGCGGCCACCGCCGCATCAGCGATGTCGGCCTCGTGGGTGGGGCGGCTCACCGCCGTGGGGAAGGGCCGCCGCACCTCCCGGCGCTCGCGCACCTCGGGTGCGTGGTCCAGCCAGTTGGCCGCGAACTCGCCGGGGCGCAGGAGCGTCCACTCCAGCGCGGATTCCCGGACCGCGCGCTCCACCGGGCGGTAGCCCTCGTCCTCACCGTCCTCGTCCGCCAGCGCACCGGACAGGACCGCGACCCGCTCGACCCCGCACCGTTCCGCCAGCGCTACGACCGCCCGCGCGGTCTCGGGGACCGGGAAGAGGTACAGGCGGTCGGCACCCTCCAAGGCGGGCGCCAGCGATGCGGGGTCCTCAAGGTCCCCCTCGAACACCCGCACAGCCTCCGGCAGGTCGGCGTCCTGGGGACGCCGCGTCAGCGCGCGCACCCGCGCCCCGGCCCGCAGCAGCCCGGAGACCACACCCCGACCCACGCGCCCGGTAGCCCCGGTCACCAGTACCGTTACGTCGTCTGCTGTCACCGCGTCCTCCCGCTGCCGTCCGTTGCCGTGGTCCGCTGCCGGGGTCACCGGAAGTCCTCAGCGTGGTCGCGGGCCCACTGGGCGAAGGAGCGCGGCGCGCGCCCGGTGAGGCGTTCGTAGGTGTCGTTGGCCGGGACCGGTCCGGGCCCCGCCACCGAGTCCGCGAGCTGGTCCAGCAGCCAGTCGATGAACGCGTGGTCCACCCCCTGCTCCGGGTCGTACCACTCGTCGCGGGCCTGCTCGGGGGTGAGCTCCACGAACGCGACCTCCCTGCCGATCGCGTCACTGATCGCGTGGACCTGGTCGATCTGGCTCACCTTGCGCGGCCCGGTGAGCGTGGGCGAGGTGTGGAGGTGGTCGTCGGTGAGCAGCGCAGCCACGGCCACCTCCGCCACATCTGCCTCGTGCACCAGGGCGCTCCCGGCGTGCGGGTAGGGCTCGCGCACCGTGCCGGTGGTGCGCACCGATTCCGCCCAGTCGACCCCGGCAGCGAGCAGGCCCGGTCGGATGTGCGTCCACTCAGCGCCGCTGGCCTCCACCGCCGACTCAATCGCGCGGTGGCCTTCGCGCTCCTCGGCGAGGTGCCGCCGCAGGGGTGAAAGGGAGGCGTCCTCGGGGTCGCCCTGGTAGTCGAAGCCGGCCGCCGCTGACGAGTGGACCACGAACCTGCGCACGCCCGCTCTGACCGCCGTGTCGATGAACCCGGGGCCGACAACGGGTGCCGGGTCCACGAACGGGAACAGGTACACCCGCTCGACCCCGTCGAGCACGGCGGCCCAGGTCTCCGGCCGCTCGAAGTCGCCGTGGACCGCCTCGACCCCCGCGGGTAGCCAGACGGCCGCCGCCCGCGGGTCGCGGGTCATGGCGCGCACGCGCTGCCCCGCCCCCACCAGCCCTTCGACGACCACTTTTCCGATGTTTCCGGTCGCTCCGGTGACCAATATCGTCACGTAGACTCCCTCGCGGTTACCCGATGCGGGTTGCTGAGGAACCGCCGTGCCCGTGCCCGCGTTCACGGCGGTTCCGCTTTCCCGAGGAAGATAGACCGGATTCCGCCCGCGCGCACATGGGATGACATACAGGCTGGTCAGGCGGGCCAGAGTCAGGTTGGGTCAGGTGGATCAGGGTCAGGTGGATCAGACTGACCAGAGCGCGCACCGACTGAATCGAGTCGGTATCTGCACTGTGGGGTTCCCCGCGGGCATGGGAATTCCTACCGGTCCAGGAATCCCCACCGGTCCAGGAATCCCCACCGGTCCAGGAATCCCCACCGGTCCAGGAATCCCCACCGGTCCAGGAATCCCCACCGGTCCAGGAATCCCCTTTCCCGCCGCCCAATTGTGGCCGTCTCCGCTGCGCGCCTCAAGGTCGTCGCCATCGAGCGCTTCGCGCGTCAACGGCGCTCCACCTTGACCCGCTCCGCTACGACGGCGGGTTGGCGGCTATCGGGAAAGGGGGGCGAGTGGTCGAGGTCCATGCCATTTCGGGCTTCGCCCGAAAAACTGAACTCCTCGGCCTGGCGGCCGATCCCTGCCACTCCACCGGAGCGTTGACGGGTCGGGTGTCGCGGCTGGTCAATGTGTGAGGCGAAAACCCCGATGATCTTGCTCCTGTCTCCACCCTCGGCCGTCGAGAATGGCGACAGGAGCAAGATCATTCCCATGCTGGAACACATTTGTCCGCTTTGCCTAAGAATGCACACGAGGGATGGGGACTCCTTTTCTGGTGGCTTCTTTCCGGGGAATGGGAAAGGCGGGTCGGGGTGGCCTGGTAAGGGTGTTGTCACCTCCGGGTTAGGTCCTTTCTTCGCCTTTTTTGATATCCTGGTGGTATGACTTCTTCTTTCGGGCAGTGCGGGAATGCGGCGGGCAATACGCCCGCCGTGGCCGCCATGGGTGCTGCCCGGGGAAAGATCGCTTCGGAGATGGCGGAGGTGCCCCCGACCGGTGCGGCTGGCCAGGTCCTGGACGTGATCTCGCAGGTGTTCGAGGACATGGAACGGGCCCAGCTTTCGATGCTGCTGCGGTTGGCGCAGCTGGAGGCGGCCGGGACCCTGTTGGGGGCGGGTGGGCAGAGGTCGGTGCAGAACTGGCTGATCCACTCGGTGGGGATGGCCCCCGTTGAGGCCAACGGGAGGGCCGAGCTGGCGCGGCGGTTGTTCGCTCAGGAGTTGCCCGCCACCCGGGAAGGCCTGGACTCTGGGTTGTTGTCGATCGGGGAGGCGGTGGCGGTGTGCAGGGCCGCTGATAAGGCGGTGGGGGCGCGCAACACTGGCCGCTACCCGGATGCTGGCCTCTTCCGGCGGATGATGGAGGCTGGGATTTTGGCTTCCAAGGCCAGGGAGCCGTCGATGTCGACCTCCGACATCGCCCGGCTGGGCCGGGAGCTGCTGGCCCAGTACAACCCGGCGGTGGTGGAGGAGCAGTACCAGGCCGCCTTCGACGCCCGTGGTGCGCGTGTGGTGCGCACCTTTGATGGCACTCACCTGTTCGAGGCCTGGGGTCCGGGTGAGCACGCCGAGGAGCTTAGGTGTGTGCTCAAGGCCCACGAGGCGGAGTATGACCCCGAGAGGCTGCACGTGTCGGCCTCGGAGCGGATGTATGACGCGTTCATGAACCTGGTCCGCTCCGCCACCAACCCCACCGGCCCCAGCGAGAGTGCCGAGGGTGCCGGGGGTGGGGACGGCAAGGACGGTAAGCGCGGCAAGGGTCGCAAGCGTGCTGCGGTGGCGATGATCAACATCATGGTGCCCCTGCCCACCTTCCTCGGCCTCCAGGGCGAAGACGGCCCGGCTACGGGTGCGGGTCCGGCGGTGACGCAGGACGGGCAGGTGGTCTCCATGGCCGCGATCCGTGCCCTGGCCCCCAACAGCCTGCTGCGCCGGATGATCACCTCCCCCAAGGGCGACCGGGTGCTGGACGTGGGCCGCACCCAGCGCGATGCCACGGGTGCTCTGCGGGATGCGGGGATGTTCGGCCACACCACCTGCGCCTGGTACCAGGGCTGCAACTTCCCGGCCAGCGGGTCGGAGGCCGACCACAAGCAGAGCTTCTCGGCCGGAGGGTCCACCAGCGCGGACAACATTCAGCCACTCTGCTCGGACCACAACCGGCTCAAGTACCGGAGGGAGACCAACCCCGAGGCCTCCATCTGGCAGGGCCGTCCCTCCCACCGCAACCGCAACAACAAGGGGGAGGACTCGGACGGGGACCCGGAGCCAGCCCAACCCCCTTCCTGGAGTCACGGTCACCCTCGTTTTTGACTCCAACTAGGGGGTTCACCACACACCGGTACCACTCGAGACCGCCCCGGTGTTTCGCGCTGCCCACAGTGACCGGCCGCGACACCCGACCCGTCAACGCTCCGGCGGTGTGGCAGGCATCGGCCGCCAGGCCGAGGGGTCGGGCGAAGCCCGAGGAGTTCGGCCGAAGGCCGTGTTGGTCCCGCTCGGACCTCGACCACGCGTCCCCCTTTCCCGATAGCCGCCAACCCGCCGTCGGAGCGGAGCGGGTCAAGGTGGAGCGCCTGCGATAGCGCGCCAGCGCTTCGACGGCGACGACCTTGAGGCGCGCAGCGGAGACGGCCACAATCGGGCGGCGGGAAAGGAGGACACCCCAGCCCAGAGAGGCAACCCCCGCCGAAGGAGGGAACCCCGAACGCCCCAAGGCAAACGCCCCATCCAACGGTGAAGCTGAGGAGCTCGCCTCTGGGGATTTCGTCGAGGGAGCCGCTGCGAGTGCATCGGGGGTGAACACGTGAGTCGGGGGTGAACACGTGAGTCGGCGGTGAACACGTGAGTCGGCGGTGAACACGGCGTCCTTGGTATGGATGCTGAACTGCTCAACGGAATCGCTGTCGCTCTGAGCCTGCGGGGGCTGCCGCAGCCCCGGCCTGTGCCCGTACCCCGAGAGCCCCCTTGCCCAGGGGCCAGAACGATGTTGCCCGGCTTGAGATCGTTGTCCACAGGCCACGTCCGGTCGACGCGAACCAGAAGTCTTGAGTACCAGAGGTCCCAAGTAAGGGACAGCGAATGCGGCCCCGGGGACTCCGTTGTCCTCGGGGCCGCGCGGCTGTGGGGCTCGGTTGCACGGGCTTCTAGGCGGGCAGTCCCAATTCCCTCGCGATGAGCATCTTCTGGACCTCGCTCGTACCCTCACCGATCTCGAGGATCTTGGCGTCACGGTAGAAGCGGCCCACCGGGTAGTCGTTCATGAAGCCGTAGCCGCCGAACACCTGCGTGGCGTCGCGGGAGTTGTCCATCGCGGCGTTGGACGCGATGAGCTTGGCGATCGCCGCCTCCTTCTTGAAGGGCTCTCCGGCGAGCATCCGCGAGGCCGCGTCGTAGTAGGCCAGGCGCGCCGCGTACGTACGGGCCTCCATCTCGGCGATCTTGAACTGGATCGCCTGGTACTGGCCGATGCTGTTGCCGAAGGCCTGCCGCTCGTGGGCGTACCGGACGCTCTCGTCCACGCAGCCCTGGGCCAGGCCCACGGACAGCGCCGCGATGGCGATGCGGCCCTCGTCGAGGATCCGCAGGAACTGGGCGTAACCGCGCCCGCGCTCGCCCACGAGGTTGGCCTCGGGGACGCGGCAGTCCTCGAAAACCAGCTCGTTGGTGTCCGAGGCGTTCCAGCCGACCTTCGAGTACTTCTGGCCCACGGAGAACCCGGGGGTGCCCTTGGGGACCAGGATCGACGAGATCTCCGGGCGGCCGTCCGCGCGCTTGCCGGTCACGGCGGTCACGGTAACCAGCGCGGTGATGTCGGTGCCGGAGTTGGTGATGAACGACTTCGTCCCGTTGATCACCCACGCGCCGTCCTCGAGGCGTGCCGTGGTCTTGGTTCCCCCGGCGTCGGAACCGCCGTCCGGCTCGGTCAGGCCGAAGGCCCCCAGCGCCTCGCCCGAGGTCAGCTTGGGCAGATAGGTCTTCTTCTGCTCCTCGGTGCCGAACCGGTGGATGGGCATGGCGCCCAGGGAAACACCGGCCTCGAGGGTGATCGCCACGGAGGAGTCCACCCGGGCCAGCTCCTCCAGGGCCAGGCACAGGGCGAAGTAGTCGCCGCCCATGCCGCCGTGCTCCTCGGGGAACGGCAGCCCGAACAGGCCCATCTGCCCCATCTTGGCGACGATGTCGTAGGGGAAGGCCTCCCGCTCGTAGAAGTCGCCGATCACCGGCGCGACCTCGGTCCGGGCGAAGGTCTCCACGGCGGCCCGCAGGTCGGCGTGCTCGGTCGAGAGTTCGTGGCGGTTCATCGCTGCTCCTCGGTGGCGGTGGAAGGTGCGTCGGCCGGGTCCTCGGCCGCCGCGGAGAGGGGTTCGACGGTGACGAGGAGGGCGTCCATGGGTACCGACGCCCCCGGCCGGACCGACACGGTGGTGACGGTCCCGTCGATCGGGGAGGGCACGGAGTGCTCCATCTTCATGGCCTCGACCACGGCGAGCGCGGTCCCGGCGGTGACCTGCTGGCCGACCTCGACCGGCACGTCGAGCACCGTGCCCGGCATGGGGCTGCGCACGGTCCCGTCGGCGGCCGCGTCGGCCTCGCGCAGCGCGGCGGCCACCGGCTCCTCGTGCAGGCTCCAGGCGGTGCCGCCGACGCCCAGCCACCGGTGCGCGGTGGCGGGGTCGTCGGCGCGGGCGTAGGTACGGGTCCGGCCGCCGTACGTGACGGTGAGCTGGGCCCCGTCGGCGGAGCGCCGTGCGCGGGCGGCCACCTGGGCGGGCCCGGATCCGGTCGCCTGCGGCCCGTCCGCACCCATCGGTTCGTGCGTGTCCGCTCCCGCCGGGTCCTGCCCGTCCACGGT
>NZ_BAAGZJ010000109.1:0-22294 GCF_054778635.1 Nocardiopsis nanhaiensis | reverse complement strand
ATGCCGGTGGCGGACGGCGCGCCGTCCGCCACCGGCATCGCTCGCGCCCTGGCCACCACACGCGGCCGTTTCGCGCGGCGGGCGGCCGTCGTCGGCGCCGACCCCGGGGCCTTCGCCAACCGGTTGCGCGCCCTGTCCCAAGGCGAGGCCGCGGTGGGGTTGGTCACCGGCGAGGTCCACCGGGTCGGACGCGCCGAGAAACCGGTCTTCGTGTTCCCCGGCCAAGGCGGTCAGTGGGCGGGCATGGCAAAGGGCCTCATGCAGGACTCCCCAGTCTTCGCCGAGTCCGTGACCGAGTGCGAACGGGCCCTGGACCCCCTCGTCGACTGGTCGCTGTCGGCGGTCCTCCGGGAGGAACCCGGATCCCCGCCCTTCATGGGGGCGGGCGCGTCCGCGGACGTCCTGCAACCGGCCCTGTGGGCGGTCCTGGTGTCCCTTGCCCGGCTGTGGCGCGCCGCGGGCGTCGAACCCTCCGCCGTCGTCGGTCACTCCCAGGGCGAAGTGGCCGCCGCCTGTGTGGCCGGCGTCCTTTCCCTGGAGGACGGGGCGCGGGTGGTCGTCACCCGTAGTCGGGCGCTGGGCAAGGTCGCGGGGGAGGGCGGCATGGCCGTGGTCGGGCTGGGCGCTGCCGAGGTCGCCGGCCTGATCGAAGACCGGGAGGGCCGACTCGTTCTCGTCGGCGCGAATGGTCCGGAGGCCAGTACGGTCTCCGGCACCGCCGAAGCCGTCGACGCCTTCGTGGCAGCCCGCGAGAAGGAAGGAACCTTTGTACGGCGGATCCCGGTCGACTACGCCTCGCACTGTTTCCTCATGGACCGGGTCGAGGAGGAGGTGCGGGCCGGTCTGGTCGACCTCCGTCCCGGCCCGGGCACCGTACCGTTCCACTCCACCGTCGCACCTTCGCCCTCATGGGAACCGGGGCACGAGCCACCGACGGTGCCGGTGGACGGGTCCTCACTCGACGCCGACTATTGGTACCGGAACCTGCGCCACGGCGTGCTCCTCGAACCGGTCACCCGCCGACTGGCCTCCGCAGGCCACGCGTTCGTCGAGGTCGGAGCGCACCCGGTACTGTCGGTCCCACTGCGGCAGACCCTTGAGGCCGCCGGCATCGCAGACCGCCCCGTGATACACACCCTCCGCCGGGACGAGAACACCGGCGACCGTTTCCTGACGGCGCTGGCCGAAGCGCACTGCCAAGGGATCTCCGTCGACTGGGTACGGGTCCTGGGCCCCGGTGGCGACGACGTCGAACTGCCGACCTACCCCTTCCAACGCCGCCGGTACTGGATGGACGAGCCCGAGTTCGCCGGTGACCCCTCGTCGGTCGGACTCACGCCCGACGACCACCCCCTGCTCGGTGCCTGGACGCCGATCGGCGGGACCGGCCAGACCCTCTTCACCGGCCGACTCGACACCACCCGCGCACCATGGTTGGCTGAACACAAGGTCTCCGGCCGGGTGATCCTGCCCGGCACCGCCACCCTGGAACTGCTCCTGAACGTCGGCCGGGTCTGCGAGCGTCCCGAGATCGCCGAACTCACCCTGAGAGCCCCCCTGGAGATCGACCCCGAAGGCCCGGGAGTCTCCTTCCAGGTCATCGTCGAGGCCCCCGACTCGCGGGGGACACGCACGTTCCGTCTCCTGTCGTCCTCGGCGGACGGGCAGCACTGGACCTCGCACGCCGAGGGACGCCTGGCCCCAGCAGACCGGTCGCCCGCGCCGCCCTCCGTGCCGCCGCCCCCGGGCGTCACCGAACTCGCGACGGACGACACCTACGCGCTCTTGGAGGCCCGAGGCCTCGAATACGGCCCCGGCTTCCAAGGCCTGAGCTCGGTCCGGACCGACGGCCCACGCACGTGGGCGGAGGCCGGGCCGGACACGCTGCCCTCCGACTCTGAGGCGATGACCGGACCGCACCCTGTCCTGCTCGACGCGGGACTCCAGTCACTGCTCCTGCGTGAAGCGGACACAGACGGGGCGCCTCGCCTCCTGATGCCCTTCGCCTGGAGCGGGGTACGACTGCACCGTTCCCGAACCCCGGAACGGGTCCGGGTGCAGCTCACCCGGACCGGAGACGACACCTACGCGGTTCTGGTCACCGATCCTGCGGGCGTGCCGGTTCTGAGCATAGATTCCCTCTCCGTCCGGGAGGCCGCCCCGGAGACCGGAGCGGACCAGGACGCGCTCTTCCACCAGGAGTGGGAGGAGATCGCCGCTCGCGGCACGGCCATGGTGCCCGACCCTGGGACCTGGGCGGGCTTGGGCGCCGTGCCTGGGATCGAACGCCGACCGGAGGAGGGCAACGAGGCGCCCGCCGTGATCGTGCTCGCGCCAGAGGGCTCCGGGGGCGCGGACCCCGAACACGCCCTCGAACGGTTGTCCGGTGTGCTGACCGCTCTGCGGGAGCGGGTCGAAGACGACCGGTACGCCGCCACCCGGTTCGTCGTGCTCACCCGGGGTGCCGTACACCTGGCGGGGGACACGGATCTGCCCATCGACCCGTCCGGCGCGGCACTGTGGGGGCTCATCGCCTCCGCCGAGACCGAGAACCCCGGCCGTTTCCTGCTGCTGGACACCGACTGGAACGACCCCGAACGGGTCGACACCGGGCTGGTCGCCGCGGCGCTGCGCACGGAGGAACCGCGGGTGGCCGCCCGCGGCGGGCGTCTGCGCGTCCCGCGCCTGGCCCGAAGCCGTTCAGGAGCGGACGGCGGTACTGCTCCGCCCGCCCGCGACCCCAACTGGCGCCTGGACGCAGACGGTCACGGAATCCTCGGCGGACTCGCCTACGTCCCCGTGCCCGAACGCCCGCTCGCGCCCCACGAGGTGCGGGTCGCGGTCCGCGCCGCGGGGCTGAACTTCCGCGACGTCCTGATGACCGTGGGTATGTACCCCGACCCCGGCGACATCGGCAATGAGGGCTCCGGTGTGGTGCTGGAGACCGGGGACGGTGCCGAAGGCCTGCGACCCGGCGACAGGGTGATGGGTCTCTTCCCGGGTGCCTTCGGCCCGGTCGCGGTAGCCGACCACAGGTACCTGGCCAAGGTCCCCGAGGCTTGGGGCCACGCGGAGGCGGCAGCCGTCCCCGCGGCGTACTTGACCGCCTACCTCGCCCTGGTGGAAGAGGCCGGCCTGAGCGCCGGTGAGACCGTGCTCGTACATTCGGCTGCCGGAGGGGTGGGCCAGGCGGCACTCGGCCTGGCCCGGCACCTGGGAGCCCGGGTGCTTGCCACGGCCAGTCCCGAGAAATGGGACGTGCTCCGCGAGGCCGGGCTGGACGGGGCCGAGATCGCGCACTCGCGTGAGCTCGGTTTCGAGGAGCACTTCCGCGCGGCCACCGGTACCGTGGACGTGGTCCTCAACTCCCTTACCGGGGACGCGATCTCCGCGTCCCTGCGGCTGCTTCGCCCGGGCGGCCGGTTCGTGGAGCTTGGCCGCAATGAGCTTCTGGGGGAGGACGACATCCCCGAACACGTCGCGTACCGGGCCTTCAACGTTCTGGCGTCGGGCCCGGAGCCGGTTCGGAGGGCCTTCGCCGCGCTCCTGCCGCTCCTCGCGGACGGCACCCTGCCACGCGGTCCACTCACCCGGTACCCGATCGAGGAGGCTCCGGAGGCGTTCCAGGTCATGCAGCGCGGCCACAACGTCGGCAAGGCGGTACTGGAGCTGTCCACCCGCTTCCGCCCCGGTGGAACGGTCCTGATCACCGGGGCCACGGGTCGTCTCGGAAGCCTGGTTGCCCGCCACTTGGTCGTACGGCACGGCGTGGACGACCTTCTCCTCCTCGGCCGCCAGGGTTCCGATGCTCCCGGAGCCACCGAACTCGTCGCCGAACTGACCGCCCTCGGTGCCCGTGCGCGGATCGAGGCGTGCGACGTCACCGATACGGACCGACTGCGGGCGCTCCTGGCTGAAGTCCCCGTCTCGGCAGTCGTGCACGCCGCCGGACTGATCGACGACTCCACCTTCACCGGCCTGACCACGGACACCATCGACCGGGTGATGGACCCCAAAGCCGTCGGCGCTTGGAACCTGCACCGCCTCACCGCCCACCTCGACCTGGACGCGTTCGTCATGTTCTCCTCGGCGGCGGGGGTGTTCGGCAGCGCCGGCCAAGCGGCCTACTCCGCCGCCAACGCCTACTTGGACGCACTCGCGGTGCACCGCCGGGAACAGGGCCTGCCTGCCCAGTCCCTGGCTTGGGGGCGCTGGCTGGTGGAGACCCGGGAGTTCGCTGAGGTGGACGACGTCTCCGCGAACAGGATGGCCCGGACCTGGGGTGTACGGGGGATCGGCGACGCGGAGGGGTGCGCACTCCTGGACGCGTCCATGGCTGTGGACCGCGCCCAGCTGGTGCCCTCAGCGATCGACCTGGCGGGGCTGCGCACCCGAGCGGTCACGCAAAGGTCCGTGCCCACGTTGATGCGCGGTCTGGTGCGCGTCCCCGAACGCGCGGCCCGGGAGGCCGACCCTGTGGGCTCGGTGCCGTCCGGCGCCGAACGCCGGGAGCTCCTCACCCGGCTGGTGCGCGAACGGGCGGCGGAGATCCTGGGCTACCAGGAGTATGGAGCCCAGCAGGGGTTTCCGGAGTCCGGGTTCGACTCGCTGACCGCCGTGGAACTGCGCAACCACCTGCAGGCGCTCACCGGACTTCGCATGCCCGCCACCCTGGTGTTCCAGTACGGCACGCCGCTGGTTCTGGCGGAGTACCTGGACCGGGAGATGGGCGAGTCCGGAGCGGCGCCGAGCGGTGGTACCACCGACAGCTTGGTCGGGCTCTTCCTCGACGCCTGTGTCGCAGACCGCCCCAAGGAGGCCGTCGATCTGGCCTTCGCCGCTTCACGTGCACGCCCGGTCTTCACCGGCGTCTCGCACTCCTCCGCCACCGTCCTGTCCACGGGACCGGAGGAACCCGTCCTGATCTGTCACCCGTCGCTGGTCATGACCTCCGGGCCGCACGAGTTCTCCCGGTTCGCCGGCCGATGGCAGGGGCGCCGCGGGGTCTACGTGCTCTCCGCTCCGGGATACCTGGAGGGCGAGGAACTTCCAGCGGACCTGGATACTTTCGTGCGGGATCAGGCCGACCAGGTCCTCGCCGCAGCCGACGGCCGTCCGTTCATCCTGATCGGGCGCTCCTCCGGTGGTTGGACGGCCCACGCTGTCGCCGAGGAGCTCACCACCAGGGGGACCCCGCCCGAGAAGGCCGTCCTGCTCGACACCGTCGTGCCCGGAGACGACGAACTCCTGCCCATGGTCACGGAGTTCGTTACCGAGCGGGCCGGCGAGTTCGAGCTCCTGGACACCGCCAGGCTGACAGCGATGGGCGCATACCTCGACCTGTTCTCCACGTGGCGGCCGTCGCAGTGGCGGGGACAGACGGTGCAGGTGCGGCCGACCGAAGCCGTGGTCACCGCGGCGGGAGCCAAACTCGGTCTGGACTGGAGTTGGCCGACCGCGCACGACCGGGTCGGGGTTCCGGGCGACCACTTCACCATGCTGGAAGAATACGCTCCGCGGACCGCCGAGGCGGTAGACCGGATTATCTCCGAGTAGGCCCGAGCGCAAGAGCGTAGGAGAGACCCATGGCACATTCGCACCCGTCGACGCCCTCGCGGTGGATCCGCCGTGAGGGCACGGACCTGCGCGTCCTGGACACCGGAGGGGCGGGACCGCCGGTCCTGCTCCTGCACGGCCTGGCCGGGAGCGCGCGCGAGCTCCTGCCCACGGCGAGGGCCTTGGCGCCCCGCTTCCGCGTGTTGGTGGTGGACCAGCGCGGGCACGGCCACAGCACCGCGCACCCCCGGGAGGTCACCCGCGAGGCCTTCGTGGCCGACACCGCCGCGGTGATCGAGGAGCTGGCCGAGGGCCCCGCACACCTGGTGGGCCAGTCCATGGGCGCGCACACCGCCTTCCTCACCGCGGCGGCCCGCCCGGACCTGGTGGACCGGCTGGTGATGCTGGAGGGCCACGCACAGGGCGGCAGTACGGACGATGCGGCCCGGCTCGGGGACTTCTTCCGGTCCTGGCCCACGCCTTTCCTGAACGCCGAGGACGCCCGCGCCTTTCTGGGGGAGCGTCCGGTCACCGAGGCCTGGGTGACCGATCTCGAGGAGACCGCTGAGGGTCTGAGCCCGCGCTTCGACCCCGAGGTGATGGAGGGGGTGCTGCGCGCAGTATGCGACCCCCGCTGGTCCGAGTGGGAGAGCCTGGCGGTGCCCACTCTCGCGGTCTTCGCCGAGAACGGGATGTTCACCGGAGAGCAGCGCGACGCCTTGATCGCCCGCCGCCCCGCCACCCACCGCGTGGACCTCCCCGGCGCCTCCCACGACGCCCACCTCGACGCCTTCGACCCGTGGATCCGCACCCTGAAGGAGTGGCTCACCCGACCGCTGTGACCGCTGGAACCCCGGCCCCGCCTAGTCTCCGGGGCCTTCGGGATACTCCGCCAGGAACCAGTCCGTGAACTCGGCGAGGTCGGCGCACACCCGGTCCGGGCGCCACGGGCTCTCCGCGGCCTGCTCCCGCGTGGCCACCCCGCTGAGGAGTAGCGCCGAGGACAGGCCCGCCTCGTTGGCCATCCGGACGTCGGTGTTGACCCGGTCCCCGACCATCCAGCACCGCTCCGGGGGCAGGCCCAGCTTCGCCGTGGCCGAGCGGGCCATCGTCACGGAGGGTTTGCCCACCACGGCGTCTACCTCCCTGCCCAGCGCCGCCTCCAAGGCGGCGATCTGCGCCCCGCAGTCGGGCAGCTCGCCCTCCTCCACCGGGCAGGTGGCGTCCGGGTTGGTGGCGGCGACGTAGGCGCCCCTGCGTGCGGCTTGGAACGCGGCGTTGAACGCGGAGTAGTGCAGGTCCCGGTCCCACCCCATCGCCACCGCGTCCGCCCGGTCCCACCGCGTGGTCGTGGACAGGCCCGCGGCCGCCAGCTCATCGTGCAGCGGCGCCTCACCGACGACCAGGACCCGCTGGTCCGGGCCGAACCGCTGCACCAGGTGCTGGGCCAGGACCTCGTTGACCGTCACGAGTTCGTCCAAGGCGGCGGGGATCCCCATCGCGGTGAGTTTCTCGACGTAGTCCTTGGGACGGGCGACGGACTTGTTGGTGGCGAACACGGTCCGGTGGCCGGCCGCGCGCAGCCGGGCCAGGGCGGAGTCGGCGCCCGGGATGAGGTGTTCTCCCAGATAGACGGTGCCGTCCAGGTCGACGATGAGGCCGGGCATTGCACTGCCCCCTGTTCCATAACAACACTGTGTTCCACGTGCGACGTGCCGCCCGCCTGCGGTGCGGGCGGCACGTCGTCGTCCGCGGTGGGTACTGGAAGCCGGTCAGTACAGCGACTTGCGACTGAACCGGTAGGCGATCTGCTGCAAGCTGATCACGATCACCAGCAGGATCACCGTCATCGCCGCTGCCGGGTAGCGCTCGCCCCGCAGCAGGTTGTCGAAGATGTCCCGGCTCATCGGCTCCCAGCCGGACGGAGCGATCAGCACGGTGACGCTGGTTTCCTTCAGCACCGTGACGAACACGAGGATGCCTCCGGCGAACAGCGCGGGTCGCAGCAACGGCAGCACCGTCGTCATCACGGCGGTGATGCGGTTGGCCCCCAGGCTGCGCGCCGCCTCCTCGACATCGGTCCCGATCGCCTGCATGGCGCCGACCGTCGGACGCAGCATGTAGGGCAGCCGCCGGATCGCGTAGGCGATGACCAGGAGCCCGGCTGTTCCGTACAGCGCCAGGGGCTGGGAGTTGAACGTCTGGATCAGCGCCAGCGCCAGCGCGATACCGGGCACGATCAGCGGCATCGTCGCCAGGAAGTCCAGTCCGGCCGCGCGGTGGCGGACCGTGTAGTAGGCGACGGTCGCCGCCACGAACAGCGCGATCAGCAGCGCGCCTCCCGCCAGGGTGAGGCTGTTGGCGATCACGCCCCAGGACCGGTCGAGCACGCGCTCGTAGTGTGCGGTGGTCCAGGCGTCCGGCAGCAGCGAGCCGCGCCAGGTCGTGGCGAAGGACAGCGCCAGAACGGACAGCAGGGCCAGGGCCGGGATCAGGGTGAAGGCCATGGTGAACACCGACAGGCTGATGCACAGGCCGCGGTGGCGGACCAGCGGGGCCTGGTGCCCGCGCGCGGTGAGCGTGCCGTAGTCGCGCCCGCGCAGCACGAGGCGCTGCAGCGCGAAGAACAGCGCCACGACCACGACCATGACCATGACCAGTACGGAGCCCGCCGCCCAGTTGAAGAAGCCGGCGATCTCGCGGTAGGCCTGCACCACGATCAGGTTCAGCCCGTCGATACCGAGGATGATCGCGGCACCGAAGTCACTGAAGGTCACCGCGAAGATCAGCAGCAGCGCCGACAGCAGCGACGGCAGCGCCAGCGGGAGCGTCACGGTGAAGAACGTGGTCAGCGAACGCGCGCCGAGGCTGGCCGACGCCTCCTCCACCTGTGCGTTGCTGATCCGGAACGCCGCGACCATCGGCCACAGCGCGAACGGGAACAGGAAGAACAGCAGGACGAGGACGAGCCCGGTCATGGAGTACGGGTTGATGAGCTGGCCCTCGCCGCCCATCGCCTGCCAGGTGGTGGTGACCCACCCGGCCTGGCCGAACATGGTGATGAAGCCGCCCGCGGCCGCGAACGTGGGAACCACCATCGGGATCGTGCACAGAACGCCGAGCGTGCGCTTGAACGGCATCGCGGTGCGGGCGAAACCGTAGGCGATCGGCGTGCACAGCACCATGGCCAGCAGCGAGACGCCCAGTGCCAGCAGCAGGCTGTTGCGCAACGCCTCCATGTTGCGCGCCGAACCCACGACGTCGATGAAGGTGGCGAGGGAGGCCCCGCCGAGGTCGGAGATGTTCTGGGCCCGGATCTCGGGGTCCACGATCGAGCCGAAGATGTTCACGGTCTCGCCGGTGAACGCCACGACCGCCATGGACAGCAGCGGGATGATCAGGAAGAGCGTGAAGAAGCCCAGCACCAGGACCCGGAAGAACGCCAGCAGGTCCACGTGGAACGAGCGCTGCCGCCGTCTTCTGCCCGTCGGCGGCGACCCCGGTTTGGACTCCCGACCCTCGGGGGGATCGGCCACGGCCGTGCTCACGAGGAAACCTCCTCAACCAGGGTGATTCGGTTCGGTTCGATGGCCACCTGTACCGGAGTACCGACGTCCAGCAGCGCGTCGGCGCCCCGGAAGGTGTCGGTGACCTCGATGAGCTGGCTGGCGACCGGGCCGTCCGCTGCTGCCAGCGCATCAGCGTCCAGCGCCTCGGCTTCGTCCAGCGCCTCGGTGCCCGTGGTCTTGTCGTCCG
This sequence comes from Nocardiopsis nanhaiensis, assembly GCF_054778635.1. Lineage (NCBI taxonomy): Bacteria > Bacillati > Actinomycetota > Actinomycetes > Streptosporangiales > Nocardiopsidaceae > Nocardiopsis > Nocardiopsis nanhaiensis. Next base: position 12,982 of record NZ_BAAGZJ010000109.1, on the reverse strand, counting down.
GGTCCTCGTCGTCCTGGGCCGCGTCTTCGGCGGCCGCTGCGCCCGGGGCCTTGTTCCCCGTGGGCTCCGCTGGCACGACCGAAGCGCCGCCGGCCGCGCCGATGTCCACGGTGTAGGAGATGTTGGGGCCGAGGTAGGTGAGATCGGCGATGGTGCCGGGGAACGTGTTCTCGGCGTTCTGGTTGGGGTCTGTCGCCGCCTGCACCGACAGCGCTTCGGGGCGCATGAGCAGCCGCACCTTTTCGCCGACGGCGGCCTCGGAGGCGGGGATGCGAATGTTCCGGCCGCCCAGCACCACTTCGGTGCGGGTGTCGTCGGAGCGCTCCACAGTGGTGTCCACGAGGTTGGAGGAGCCCACGAAGCGGGCGGCCCAGGCCGAATTGGGCCGGGCGTAGAGGGCGGTGGGTGTGTCCACCTGCTCCAGGCGGCCGTCGCGCATCAGGGCGATGCGGTCGGCCATGCCCATGGCCTCTTCCTGGTCATGAGTCACGAAGATCGTCGTGATGCCGACCTCGCGCTGGATCTCGCGGATCGTGCTGCGCATCTGGATGCGCAGGTTCTTGTCCAGATTGGACAGCGGCTCGTCCATCAGCAGCACGGCCGGGCGCCGCACCAGTGCGCGGGCCAGCGCGACACGCTGCTGCTGGCCGCCGGATAGCTGGCTCACCTGGCGCCGGTCGTAGCCGGTCAGCCCGACCTGTTCCAGCGCCTCGTTCACCTGTCGGCGGATGTCGGCGGACGAGCGGGCGGCGCGCTTGCTGAACAGGCCGGCGAACGCCCGGACCTTCCCCTTGTACAGGTCCCGCATCAACAGGCCGTAGGCCACGTTCTGGAACACGTCGTAGTGGGGGAACAGCGCGTAGCTCTGGAACACCATGCCGGTGTCGCGCTTGTGGGGCGGAACGTCGTTGATGAGCCGGTCCCCGACCCAGATCTCACCCTGGGTGGGGCGTTCGAATCCGGCCACGCAGCGCATGGTCGTGGTCTTGCCGCAACCTGAAGGACCCAGGAGGGCGAAGAACTCGCCCTCCTCGATCTCCAGGTTCACGTCGTCGACCGCGACGGTCGCGTTGGCTCCCGAACCGAAGCTCTTAGACAGGTTCCGCAGGCTGACGGCTACCATCGTTTACCTTCCTGGCTGCTGCTGAGGCGGGGTGGTTCCCGCAGAGGCGGTGCCGGCCGCGGGGCCCGACCATTCGGTCGGGCCCCGCGGCCGACACCGGTGGCGCCGAATCGGTCAGCCCCCGCGGGGCGTGTCCGCGGGACACGCCCTAGCCGATCCGTTCGTTCCATTCGTCGCGGGCGTCGTCGTAGTTGTCGACCACCCAGTCCACGTCCAGGTCCTGGGCGTGGTCCTCGACCTGGTCCAGCGTGATCGGGGTGCGGGACTCCACCTCGTCGTCCAGCGGGATGTGGAACCAGTCCGCGCGGATCTGCTGGCCCTCGGTGGACAGCATCCAGTCGATGAACTCCTCGGCACCTTCGGGGTTGGGGCCGTCGGTGACCATGGCGACCGGGTTGACCAGGACCGGGGTCTCCTCGGGGATGTGGAAGTCCACCGATTCCCCGCGGTCCTCGTGCTGGTAGGCCATGAAGTCGTAGCCCACCGCGATGTTGGCCTCCCCGGTGGTCACGGCCTCGGTCGGCGCGCCGCCGGAGTCGGGGATGGCGGTGGCGTGGTCGGCCAGGGTCTCCAGGTACTCCCAGCCCTCTTCCTCACCCATCTCCATGAGCTGGCTGAGGACCAGGAGGGTGGCGGTTCCGGAGGCGGCCGGGTTGGGGAACTGCAGCTCGCCCGCCCAGCGGTCGTCGGCCAGGTCCGCCCAGGTCTGGGGCAGCTCGTCCTCGGAGACCTCGTCGGGGTTGTAGGCCAGGCCCAGCACGAACAGCTCGGCGCCGGTCCAGCCCCAGTCCTCCTCCCGCAGCGCGATGTCGCCCTGCATCGCGTCCATGTCCTCGACGGTGGTGGGGGTGTAGGGCTCGATGATGCCCTGGTCCAGGGCGTTCTCGAACGGCATCCAGCCACCGCCGCCGTACCAGAGGTCGCCCTGGGGGTTGTCGGACTCGGCGATCATCTGGTTCACGAGCTCGTTGGTGCCGGAGTAGTTCACCTCCACCGTGTAGTCGTGCTCCTCCATGAACGCGTCGGCCATTTCCTGGGTCATGTCCGGCGTTTCGGGGGAGTAGAAGCTGATCACCTCGGTGTCTCCGCCGAATCCGCCGCAGCCCGTGCTGACCAGTACCACCGCTCCGCAGGCGGCTGTCAACCGCAAGCCCTTGTTCATCTGCGCTCCTCTCTTACGGCCCGGATGGCGGGTGCGGCCGCTTTCCGGACCATCCGGGCACTCACGCGATCGCGCGGATGCCCATGGCACCCCGAACGGGACAGGCGCTGTTCAGCCAGCGGATAGGAACTTGGGTCGCATGCCGGCACAGCGTGCCTTCTGGATAGGAAGCCCGGTTCGCTACCTGTTCGGTTGTGTTCGGATTTCGGACCATAGGCAGGTATCCCTGGTTGCGTCAAGGGTTAAAGGTGCGGAAACATACATTCGCGTACCCTTTCGTTCATTAGCGAAAGTGTGATGAGTTCATGTCGGTCGTGTTACCCGGACGTGCGGGTGGCCGCCACCGGACGACTCGGGCAGAGAGGACTGTCGATGACGCGCGAGGCCATACCCGCCGAGCGGCGCAAGCGGATCCTGGACCGGCTGCGGGAGAACGGAGCGGTCCGTGTCTCGGTGTTGAGCAACGAACTGGCGGTTTCCGACGTCACGATCCGCCGGGATCTGGCCCTGCTGGAATCCGAAGGCACCCTGGAGCGCACCCATGGTGGCGGGATCATCACGCAGAGATTGAACAGTGAGCCCGAGTACTCCGATAAGGACCAGCGCCAGCGCGAGGGCAAGGAACGCATCGGTTACCTCGCGGCCACCATCGCCGAGGCCGGCGAAACGGTGTTCGTCAACAGCGGTTCCACCAACCGCCACGTGTTAAGGAGCCTGGCCGAACGCGCTGACCTGCGGGTCATCACCAGCAACGCGGCCGCTCTCGCCCATTCCTGGTCGGACAACGAACTCATCGTGGTGGGCGGCGCGTACCGCGCGCAGTCCAATTCCCTCGTGGGCCCCTTGGCCAACCAGCACATCCGACAAATGCACGCGGACCATGCTTTTCTGGGTGTGGACGGGATCAGCCCCGTGAGCGGCCTGAGCACCCCTTCCCCGTGGGAGGGGGAGATCGCCCGCCTGATGATCGAACAGACCCGGGGCTCGGTCGTGGTCGTCGCCGACCGCACCAAACTCGGCGTGATCGCCGACTTCGCCACCGCGCCGCTGTCAGCGGTGGACCTTCTGATCACCGACGAGGAACCACCGGAGGATTTCGCCGCGTCACTGGTGAACAGCGGAGTAGCCCTACTGGTGGCGGGCCCCGACACCCGCTGATGCCCCAGGAGCCCGACTCTCCCTGACCGCCGGAACAAACCCCGGCCCCACGAGCGTTGGACCGAGGGTGTGCCCGGGGCCGTCCCTGCCCCGCAAGCCCTGCCCGCCCGCCGGGAAAACCGGTTGCCCGCCCTCATAACCTTGAGTACTGATGAGCACCACCACGCCCGCGCCCGCCGCGGACCAACTCCGTTCCCGGTTGCGCGACCTCATGCCTGCCGACCGGCACCGGCTCCGTCGGCGTATCGACGGCCTCGCCAAGATCCGTGACGAGCGCCGCCGCGCCTCGGTCACCACCCAGATCGCCGGGGACATCGACCGCGCCGAACTCCGCGTGGGCCTGCGGCGCGAGGCGGTCCCAGAGCTGCACTACCCGGAAGAGCTGCCGGTCAGCGCCCGGCGCGACGACATCGCCGAGGCCATCCGGGACAACCAGGTCGTCATCGTCGCCGGTGAGACCGGCTCGGGCAAGACCACCCAGCTCCCCAAGATCTGCCTGGAACTGGGGCGCGGGGTCATGGGCACGGTCGGCCACACCCAGCCCCGCCGCCTGGCCGCCCGCACGGTGGCCGAGCGCATCGCCGACGAGATCGGCACCCCCATGGGCGAGACGGTCGGCTACAAGGTCCGGTTCACGGACTCCTCGAACGAGAGCACGCTCGTCAAGCTGATGACCGACGGCATCCTGCTCGCCGAGATCCAGCACGACCGCATGCTGCGCCAGTACGACACGCTCATCATCGACGAGGCCCACGAGCGCAGCCTCAACGTCGACTTCCTGCTCGGCTACCTCAAGCAGCTCCTGCCCAAGCGGCCGGACCTGAAGGTCATCATCACCTCGGCGACCATCGACCCCGAGCGGTTCTCCCGCCACTTCGACGACGCACCCATCGTCGAGGTCTCCGGGCGCACCTACCCGGTGGAGGTCCGCTACCGGCCCGTCTCGGACGACATCCTCGACCCTGAGGAGCAGAGCCGCGGCCGAAGGCCGTCGTTTGAGGGTGGTGGCGGGCCGACGGGTGGGCAGAGTCCCGGCCCGGGAACCGACAAGGACCAGACCCAGGCGATCCTCGACGCCGTCGACGAGCTCTCCGGTGAGGACCCCGGCGACGTCCTGGTGTTCCTCAGCGGGGAACGGGAGATCCGGGACACCGCGGAAGCCCTGGAGAAGAAGAAGCTCCGCGGCACCGAGGTCCTGCCCCTCTACGCCCGCCTGTCCGTGGCCGAGCAGAAACGCGTGTGGTCCCGGCACGGCGGCCGCCGTATCGTCCTCGCCACCAACGTCGCCGAAACGTCGCTCACGGTGCCCGGCATCAAGTACGTGATCGACCCCGGCACCGCCCGCATCTCCCGGTACTCCCACCGGACGAAGGTGCAGCGCCTGCCCATCGAGGCGGTGTCGCAGGCCTCCGCGAACCAGCGCAAGGGCCGCTGCGGCCGCGTGTCCGAGGGCATCTGTATCCGCCTGTACTCCGAGGAGGACTTCCTCTCCCGCCCGGAGTACACGGACCCCGAGATCCTGCGCACCAACCTCGCCTCCGTCATCCTCCAGATGGCCTCCCTGGGCCTGGGCGACGTCGCCGCCTTCCCGTTCGTGGACGGCCCCGACCACCGGCAGATCAAGGACGGCGTCAACCTCCTCTCGGAGCTCGGCGCCCTCCAGCCCGAGACGCACCGGACCAAGACCAGCAAGCCCGCCGAAGGCCAGAAGGATTCGCGCCAGCGCCGCCTCACCCCCGTCGGTCGCCGCCTGGCCCAGCTGCCCGTCGACCCGCGCCTGGGCCGCATGGTCCTGGAGGCCGAGAAGCGCGACTGCCTGGCCGAGGTCCTGGTGATCACCTCGGCGCTGTCCATCCAGGACCCGCGCGAGCGACCCACCGAGAAGCAGCAGCAGGCGCAGCAGGCGCACGCCCGGTTCACCGACAAGGAGTCGGACTTCCTGGCGTTCCTCAACCTGTGGAACCACCTGCGCGACAAGCAGCGGGAGCTCTCCGGCAACCAGTTCCGCCGGATGTGCCGCGAGGAGTTCCTCAACTACCTGCGCGTACGCGAGTGGCAGGACATCCACGGCCAGCTCAAGCAGGTCCTGCGCACCATGGACGTCGAGGTGCCGCCGCTCCGCGAGGAGGCCGCCGACCCGCGCGACGTGCACAAGTCGCTCCTGTCCGGGCTGCTCTCGCACGTGGGCCTCAAGGACCCGGACAAGCACGAGTACCTGGGCGGCCGCGGGGCGCGGTTCGCGATCTTCCCCGGGTCCGCGCTGTTCAAGAAGCAGCCCCGCTACGTGATGGTCGCCGAGCTGGTCGAGACCTCCAAGCTCTGGGGCCGCATGGTCGCCAAGATCGAACCGGAGTGGGCCGAGGAGCTCGGCGCCGGCATCGTCAAGCGCAGCTACAGCGAACCGCACTGGGAGCGCAAGCGCGGCGCCGTCATGGCCTTCGAGCGGGTCACCCTCTACGGGGTGCCCATCGTGGTGCAGCGCAAGGTGTCGTACGGCAGCATCGACCCCGAGCTCTCCCGAGAGCTGTTCATCCGCCGCGCGCTGGTCGAGGGTGACTGGGAGACCCGACACCAGTTCTTCCACGACAACCGCAAGCTCCTGGACGAGGTCGAGGACCTGGAGCACCGGGCCCGCCGCCGCGACATCGTCGTGGACGACAACACCCTGTTCGACTTCTACGACGGCAGGGTCGCCGACTCCGCCGTCTCCGCCGCGCACTTCGACTCCTGGTGGAAGAAGGCGCGCCGCACCGAGCCGACGCTCCTCGACTTCACCCGCGAGGAGCTCATCAACGACGGTGTGGACGCGATCAGCGAAGACGACTACCCGGACGTGTGGCGCCAGGGCGCGTTCGTCTTCCCGCTCACCTACCAGTTCGAGCCGGGCAGCGACTCCGACGGCGTCACCGCGCACGTCCCGGTGAAGTTCCTCAACCAGATCGAGAACACCGGCTTCGACTGGCAGATCCCCGGCCTGCGCGACGAGCTCATCACCGCGATGATCCGTTCGCTGCCCAAGCCGCTGCGCCGCAACTTCGTACCCGTGCCGGACAACGCGGCCCGGGCGCGCGGTGGCCTGACCCCGTACGAGGGCCCGCTCACCGAGGCCCTGGCCGCCGAGCTCTCGGTGATGGCCGGGGACCGCGTCCCGCCGACCGAGTTCCAACTGGACCGGGTTCCCGACCATCTGCGCATCACCTTCCGGGCCGTGGACGACCGCAAGCGGACCCTCGCCGAGTCCAAGGACCTGGAACAGCTGCGCGCCAAGCTCAAGCCCCGGCTGCGCGAGGCGATCGCCACCGAGGCCAAGGGCGTGGAGAAGAAGGGGATCACCTCCTGGGACTTCGGCCCGCTGGAGCAGACCCTGGAGCGCAAGGCCCTCGGCCCCAAGGTCAAGGGCTACCCCGCGCTGGTGGACGATGGCGAGAGCGTCGCCATCCGCATCTTCGACACCCGGCCCGAACAGCGCTCCGCGATGCGCGCGGGCGTCCGGCGCCTGCTCATGCTTACCGTCCCCTCCCCGGCGACGGCGGTCAGCAAGGGCCTGAACAACCCGGACAAGCTCGCCCTGGCCGACAACCCGCACGGCTCCATCAAGAAGATGCTGGCCGACGCCGAGACCGCTGCCGTCGACCACCTACTCGCCCGCGAGGGCGGCCCGGTGTGGAACGCCGAGGACTTCGCCAAGCTCGCCGACCGGGTCCGCGCCGATCTGGGGGACACCCTCGCGGAGACCCTGGACCGGACCGCCCGCGTCCTCGTGCTGTGGCGCAAGGTCTCCAAGAAGGTCAAGGGCACCACGTCGCTGGCGGTCCTGCCGTCCCTCAACGACGTCCAGGGCCAGCTGGGCGACCTGGTTTCGGACGGTTTCATCACCCGTACGGGCCTGTCCCGCCTGGACGACCTGCACCGCTATCTGCGCGGTATCGAGTACCGGCTGAACAAGCTCCCGGACAACCCGCGCCGCGACCAGGTCAACCTGTCCAAGGTCGAACAGATGCGCCAGGCCGTCACCAAGCTCAGGGGAGTGCTGCCCGCGGGCCGCGGCGGCGATCCGGACGTGGTCGAGCTGCGCTGGATGCTGGAGGAGTACCGGGTGAGCCTCTTCGCGCAGGAGCTCGGCACGGCTTACCCGGTCTCGGACAAGCGCATCATGAAGGCCCTCGAAGCCGTCAAGCAGGCCGGAAAGTGAGTTAGCCGCCGCCCGGCCGCCTGCCCTTCAACCCCGTGATCTTGCTACTGGTAGCAAGTTCGGCGCCGATTTCGCCCCTGGTAGCAAGATCACGCGGGTCGTGGCGGGGCGTGGGCACACCTTCCCCGGCTGGTCCGGGAGCGATAGCATGCGCAGGGTGGTATAGACCACACTTGCGGCTACGAGGGAAGCGAGGTGCCCGGTGGGCGTCCCGGACGGTTCGGCGGACAAACGGTGGCGGCTCCTGCTCGTGGGGACCTACACCCCCGACTCCGAGCCGCCGGGGGAGGGGCAGGGCATCCACCGGGTCTGGTTCGACCCCGAGACCGGCGAGATGCGCGCCGACGGCGTCGCCGCCCGCACCACCGGCCCCTCGTTCCTGGCCTTCCGCGCCGAACCGCCCACGGTGTACGCGGTCAACGAGCGGGCCAAGGGCACACTCACCGCTTTCCGGGCGGACGGGAAGGCCGAACTCACCGAACTCGGCTCCGTGCCCACCGGCGGCGGCTCTCCCTGCCACGTGCGCTACCTGGGACCCGAACAGGTGGCCGTGACCAACTACGCCAACGGCGTGGTCACCTTCGTGCCCACCCGGGACGACGGCACGCCCACCGCCCCGGACCGCGAACTCGCCCACCGCGGACGCGGACCTGTCACCGAACGGCAGGACGGGCCGCACGCGCACAGCACCGCGGTCGTCCTGGACTCGCACGAACCCCGCCTCCGCTACCTGCTCGCCGCCGACCTCGGCACCGACGAGCTGCGCGTCTACCACTACGCCACGCCCCTGAGCCCGGAGAACGAGGGGCCCGCCCCCGCTTCGGAGGAGGGCCTGCTCGGCACCGTCGCCCTGCCCGCGGGTACCGGGCCGCGGCACCTGGCGGTCAACGGCGGCTACGTCTACGTCGCCGGAGAACTCGACTCCCGCGTGCACATCGTGCGCTGGAACCCCCGCAAGGGCACCGGGGAGCACCTCGGCTCCCTCCCCGCCCTCGGCGCGCACAAGGCGGCGGTCACCGAGGCCAACCACCCGGGCGAGATCACCCTGCACCGGCTCAAGGTGGAGGGCCGTGAGATCGCCGACGGCGACGCCCTGCCGATGACCAACACCTACGAGGGGCGCGTGTACGTGTCCAACCGCGGCGCGGACTCGATCTCGACCTTCGCGGTGCGCGACGAGGGCGCCCGCCTGGAGCACCTCGCCGACACCCCCGTGGGTGCCTGGCCCCGCCACTTCACCGTGGTCCGGGGCCACAACGGCCAGCCCGACCACCTGGTCGCCGCCGCCCAGAACGGCGGCGAGTTGATGTCGCTGCTCATCGACCCGGACACCGGAATCCCCGCCGACACCGGTCACCGCCTGGACGTCCCGGCCCCCGTCTGCGTGCTCCCGGTGCCCATCAAGCGCATCCAACGCGCCGAGGCGGCCCGGTAGCGGTCAACGGTCATCAGACCCCCGGGTAGGTCCTTGGCCCGCTACCCGGTGGTCATCGGGTGGTCCACAGGCTGGACAGGTCCAGGTGGCGCGCGGGAGGTCGGTGTGGTCTCTTAGCTGTAAGGGGGAGCTCATGCTCCGCCAACCCAGCGCTGCCCGAACTCCCCGTCCAGCCCCTTACCGTCCCCGCTCGACCCCTGGCGTGTGTTCGGGGAGCATCCGCACGCTCACCAGCGCGCCTGCCAGCAGCACCAGCACCCCGGCCAGCACCACGCCCATCGAACCCCCACCGCTCGCTGCCGCGTACAGCCCGCCGAGCAGGGCGCTTCCCACGGCACCCGCCAGGTGCTGGGCGTTGTTCACGAGCCCCGACGCCGACCCGGCCAGCCCTTCCGGCACTTCGGCCAGGCCGAGCCCCAGCACCGGGGCGACCACGAGCCCCATGCCCGCCCCGGCCACCAGCAGCCCCGGAACCAGTGCCCACGGACTCGGGTCACCGCCGACCAGCGCCCAGGGCACCGGCCCACCGTCGGCCATCGCCCACGGCCCCGATCCGCCGCCGACCAGCGCCACCGCCAGCGCCCCCATGCCCACGAGCATCAGCAGCAGCCCCGAGGCCAGCACCCGCCGTCCGAACCTCGGCACCAGCCACCTCGACGCCGGTCCGGACACCGCCGGGATGCCCAGCATCCACGGCAGCACCACGAGTGCCACGGTCACTGCGCTCCACCCCAACTGGCCCTGGAGGTACAGGGTGAGGGTCAGGAACAAACCGAACACCGCCGCGTACACGAACCCGGTCACGGCCAGCGCCCCTCGCAGCCCTCGAAACCCGAATAGCACCGGGTCCATCACCACGGCCGCACCCGCCCTCGAGCGCCGTCGCTGCCGGAGCACCAGCGCACCCAGCGTCGGCACCGCGCCCGCCAGGCAGGCCAGCGCCCACACGGGCCACCCGGCGCCCGGCCCCCACAGCAGCGGGGCGACGAGCAGGGTCAGCCCGCCCGCCAACGAGGCGGTACCCGGCAGGTCCAGGTCCCGGACCGACCCGGTCCGCTGACCGCCGGGCACCACGAGCAGTCCCAGCAGAACCAGCGCCCCCAAGGGAACGTTGATCGCGAACACCGCGCGCCAGCCCCAGCCGAACAGGTCGGCCGCGGTGATCAGGGCGCCCAGTATGGGTCCGGCCAGCGTCGCGGTGCCCGCCACCGCGGCGAACAGCCCCAGCGCCCGGCCGCGCTCCTCGGCCGGGTACAGGATCTGGATGATAGCGAGCACCTGCGGGACCAGGACCGCGCTGGCCACCCCCTGCAGGGCCCGCGCCGCGACCAGCCACCCCGCGGTGGGAGCGGTAGCGCACAGCACCGAGGTCAGGACGAACCCGGCCATGCCCAGCCCCAACAGGAGCCGGTGCCCGAACACGTCGCCGAGCCGTCCGCCGGTGACCAGCAGGACGGCGAGGGCGAGGGTGTAGGCGGAGGCGATTGCGGCGGCCGTCGCATCGGCCGCACCCAGATCGCGTTGGATGACGGGAAGGACGATGTTGACCACCGCCCCGTCGGTCAGGTCCGTGGCCGCGGCCAGGATGACGACGAACAGCGCGAGAGAGCGCCGGTCCATGGTGTTCACCTTCCGAGAGAGTCCTCATCGAAAGGGGGTGGCGACGGCCACCCGTCGTTCAACGAAACCCGATCCCGGAAGGTTCCCGGCCGGAGTCACCGAATCAGGGTCGGCCAACTGTGGTGCTGGTGCAGGCGCGGGTGGGGTGTGGATGCGGGTGTGGGGTCAACTGCGAGACGGCATTGCTTGTGGGCCGGTCGGGTGTTCCGCTGTCGGGCAGGCCCTGTTATCCACAGCCGGTCGGCCCTCGGGTTGTCGCGGGCCCGTTCTGGCGCGCATGCTCGATAACCGGGGGAGCTTTCGTCCCCGCTCGCGTCCGTGTGCCCGAGTCCCGGCCCTGGTGGGCGAGGGTTTCCCGGCCACGGTGGGTGGGGGTTTGCTGTTGGGTGCGGGTGGTTCTCCCCCTTTTCCTGGCCGCTTGATGGTGGCCGTCTCCGCTGCGCGCCTCAAGGTCGTCGCCATCGAGCGCTTCGCGCGTCAGTGGCGCTCCACCTTGACCCGCTTCGCTGCGACGGCGGGTGGGCGGCTATCAGGAACGGGGGAGGTGTGGGCAGGGGCCCGACGGCACGGCCTTCGGCCGGGCCTAACGGCACAAGCACGGCCTGGCGGCCGTCAGCTGCCACTCCGCTGGCGCTTTGACGCCTGGTGGTGTCGCGGCCGGTCATGCTCTGCTGCGAACCCTGGTCGGCCTGGCGGCCGTCAGCGGCCACTCCGCCGGAGCGTTGACGCCTGGTGGTGTCGCGGCCGGTCCATGTGCGCGGCGAAAAGCACCACCGAAAACACAGAAAAACCTGGAATTCCAGGAGCGGATAAACACCGCACCAGGTGGCCTGAAATAGGAGACTCGAAGAAAGTCAGGGGGCACCCCTGACGAAAGTCAGGTATTCTCACCGTACCGCCGGTAACACTCCCTTTTCCTGGTTGTTTCGTTTATAATAGAAGAATGGCGATCTCTCCTGAAGCACCCACCACCACCGGGCACACCCCGGTGGATACCGCGGTGGCCGCTGCCCGGGACGAGACCACCGCGTTCTTCGACCGCGACGTACCCCTGGGGGCGGCGGGCGAGGTGCTGGACCAAGCCACCCGGGTCTGGGAACACCTCGACCAGATCAAAGTCAGTATGGCCGCCCGGCTGGCCCAGCTCGAGGCCACCGGCCAGCTGTTGGAACAGGGCGGACAGAAGAACCTGCACGACTGGATACGCCACGCCTTCGGCATTCCTGCCGCCCAGGCCAACGACCTGACCCTGATCGGGCGGGCCCAATTCCGCCAGGACATGGCCCCCACCCTTCAGGCGTTGCACTCCGGGGTGCTGTCGGTGGGTGAGGCCGCCGCCGTCATCAAGGGCGCCGAGGCCGGGGTGGAGAAAAGGCAGAAGGGCGACCACCCCGATGCGGAGCTGTTCCGCGCAAAAATGGAATGCGGCATCCTGGACTTCAAAGAGTCGCGCCCCAACATGTCGGTGGGCCAGATCACCCGTTTCGCCCACCAGCTGTGCCTGAGCCTGAACCCGGGCAAGGCGGAGAAAGACCACGAGGCCGCCCACGCCGCCCGGGGCGCCCAGCTGGTCACCACCTTCGACCGCACGTTCCTCTTCCAGGTGTGGGGCTCGCCCGCCGATGCCCTGAAGGTCCAGGTCGCGTTGGACAACTATCAGGTGCCCTTCCACCCCGAGGACGGGCTGTCCAAGTACGAGCGCACCTATGACGTGCTGATGGCCGCGTTGGGGTTCGCCCAGTCCCACCAGGGGTGCCAGACCCCGAGCACGGCGACGGCGTTGATCAACATCACCGTGCCCGCCACGTCCCTGGCTGGCAACGAGGAAGCCGAAGACGCGGGTCCGGCCACCACCGACACCGGTCAGGTCGTCCCGATCTCGGTGGTGCGTGAGTTGATCGGTCAGAGTTGGGTGCGCCGCCTGGTGGTGGAGCAGAAGAACGGGCAGGTGTTGGATGTGGGCCGCTCGTGCCGGTTGGCTCCGCCCAAGATCCGGGCGGCGGCCTTCCACGGCCACACCAGCTGTGCTTGGCAGCACGGGTGCGATGTGCCCCTGCCCTGGACGCAGGCTGATCACATCGTGGAGTTCTGGCAGGGCGGCACCACCAGCGCCGCTAACATCCAACCCCTGTGCGCGACCCACAACCAGATCAAGCACCGGTGGGCGGTGCGCACCGACCGCCGGATGTGGTCGGTGCGCACCGCCCACCGGATGTGGTCGGGCCGCAACCGAGGCCGCACCGGAAACCGGGATGGCGATGGGGACACGGATACGGGTGGGGATGGGGACCC
>NZ_BAAGZJ010000108.1:0-23307 GCF_054778635.1 Nocardiopsis nanhaiensis | reverse complement strand
CGCGGCCTGCGGCGCGGGAGGCGGAGCGTCCCATCCCGCGGGCGCCCGCTCGGCCGGTCGCGCAGCGGGTTCGGACCGGCGCGGAGGGACCGGGGTGTTGCCGCCGGCGGGCGCCACCCGGACCTCCACACCGAGGACCTGCTGGATCGCCCCGGCGACCACCTGGTCACTGCCGCTGTTGGTGAAGCCCTTCGCCTCGTTGGGCTTGTTGAAGCGGAGCAGAACGCTGTTGCCCTCGACCCCGACCGGCTGAACGTCACTACCGGTCAGCACCATCCACGTGAACCGGCGCCGCCCCTTGACCGCCTCCAGGATCTGGTGCCAGGCACCCTGGATCCGGCCCAGGTCCAGACCTCCGCCATCCGCGGCGGCCGGAGCTGGCTCGGCGGACGGGACAGCGGGCTCGGGTGTGCTCCCCGACGGCCCGTCCCAACCCGCGGGCCCGTCCCGCTGAGCTGTGGGGCGCGGAGCGGGTTCCGGTGCGCTGGGCCGCGCCGGAGCCGGAGAGGGCTGTGCCGCCGGTTCCGGTTGCGGAGCGGAAGGTGCAGCCGACACCGCCGGGGCGGGGTTCTGCTGCGGAGCCTGTGGTGCCACTGGCGCTGCCGGGGCGGCGGGGGGCGGGGATGCGGCCGGAGCCGGTGCCACGGCACCCGAGGCCAGCCTGCGCTCCATCTGCTCCAGGCGCGCCAGCAGCGCGGTGCCCTGGTCGCCGTCGGTGGCGGGCAGCAGGATCCGCGAACACATGAGTTCCAGCAGAAGCCGCGGCGCGGTCGCACCGCGCATCTCGGTCAGCCCCTGGTTCAAGATCTCCGCGGCGCGGGACAGTTCGGCCGGACCCAGCCGGGCGGCCTGGTCCTTCATCTGCTCGACGGATTCCGGTGAGACGTTCACCAGACCCTTGTCCAGGGCGCCCGGAACAGCGGCGAGCACGACGAGGTCGCGGAAGCGCTCGAGCAGGTCCGTGGTGAAGCGGCGCGGATCGTGCCCGCCCTCGACGATCCGGTCGACGAGGCCGAAGGCTGCGGCACCGTCGCGTGCGCCCATGGCGTCGACCATCTCGCCGAGCAGGCTCGAGTCGGTGTAGCCGAGCAGCGAGACGGCGCCCTCGCGGCTGATCCCGCCCTCGTCCGAACCAGCGATGAGCTGGTCCAGGACCGACAAGGTGTCACGGGCCGAACCCGCGCCGGCGCGCACGACCAGCGGCAGCACGGCGGGATCGTAGGTGACCCCCTCCTCCTTGAGGAGGTCCTCCATGAGCTCCTTGAGGGTGCTCGGCGGAATGAGCCGGAAGGGGTAGTGGTGGGTCCGCGAGCGGATCGTGCCGATGACCTTCTCGGGCTCGGTGGTCGCGAACACGAACTTCAGGTGCGGCGGGGGTTCCTCCACCAGTTTGAGGAGCGCGTTGAAACCCTCGCGGGTCACCATGTGCGCCTCGTCGATGACGTAGATCTTGTACCGCGAGTTGACCGGTGAGAAGAACGCGCGCTCGCGCAGGTCCCGGGCGTCGTCGACACCGCCGTGGGAGGCGGCGTCGATCTCGATCACGTCGATGCTGCCGCCGCCGTCGGGCGCGAGCGCCACACAGGAGTCGCATGCGCCGCAGGGATCCGGCGTGGGCCCCTCGGCACAGTTCAGGGAACGCGCGAGGATGCGCGCGCTGGTGGTCTTGCCACAGCCGCGCGGGCCGCTGAAGAGATAGGCGTGGTTGATGCGTCCGCTGCGCAACGCCTGGCGCAGCGGGTCGGTCACGTGTTCCTGACCGCGCACCTCACCGAACGTCGCGGGACGGTACTTGCGGTACAGCGCGATGCTCACGGTGTGATCACTCCCCTGGTCCCTGCCACGGTCCCATTGAACCCGTTGGCGGTGACAACTCGCGCCGGGATCGGGAAACCGGGAGGGGGCGGATCCGGGGCGAGGTACCCCCAGAAACAAGAAAGGACCCCCCGCGCACCCGCCAGAGCCCACTTATCCTTGCTGCCTTCCGGCCCTGGGGAGGTTCATAGGGTGACGCCGCACGAGGGGTCTGCCCCTGAGTGTATCCGAACCAGAGAGCCCCGCAACCTGTCTCCCCGGAACGGAAAGAAGCTGACCGGACCACGTCGCGACCCGTTCAAACCACTCCCCCAAAGCCTGTAGAGTTGCTCTCGGAGGATTCGCCTAGTGGCCTAGGGCGCACGCTTGGAAAGCGTGTTGGGGGCAACCCCTCAAGGGTTCGAATCCCTTATCCTCCGCGATGGCTCACCAGCCAGAACGAAGGCCCCGACCGGACACCGGTCGGGGCCTTCGTCGTTGGTGGCCTCTGCTCTGGTCTCGTTCGGTCGTTTCCGCGCTGCTTCATCCGACTGAACCCGTTGACGGGGTGGGGCGTCTACTGGATGTCCGGCCCCCACGTGAAAGACCACCCCCATGCCACCCAAGGAGAAACAGCGGATCCGCTACTGGTGGCTCGTCGCGCTCGGTCTCACGCCCGTCCTCCTCTTCGCCTGGTTCCGGGAGGACCTCCTCGTCGAAGAGGACACAGCCCCTTCCTTCGACGGGTGGATGGAGGATGTCGAGGATGCCTGGCCCACACCGCCCCTCCCCGACGGCATGGGCGACTTCGTCACCGAGGCGATGGGACTTTCCTGCGCCAGTGAAGACGCGTGCCACCTGTTGTGGGCGGACAAAGCGGAGCCGGAGTGGGCGGGACAGCCCTACACGGAGAAGGTCGCGCTGGTCGCCCACGTCGACGACGATGGCGGGTTCGCGCAGACGTGGGCCGAGTGGAGCGACCGGGACGGCCCCGGCGAGACCGCGGTCGGCGAGACCTTCCCGCTGGATCCGGACGCGGCGGTGCTGCCGGTCTCTCCGATCGGTTCCGCCTCTGACAAGGTCTGGCTCTTCCCTGAGGGCGCCGAGGAGATCGGGGAGATCCGGCACTCGGAGGCGGACGGCCTGGTCGAGGAGGACCTCGAGCGCATCGAGGGCGACCACTTCGATCGTGTCCGCACCGTCCCCGGCGATCAGTGGTGGGCGCGCGCGATGCCCGCGGGGGTAACACCCCTGATCAGGTACCGGCTCGGCTCGGAGACCGTGTACTCGGTCGGCGGGGAGGCGCGGGTGTGTGTGGACGAGCCGCGCCGCTCCTGCCACACAACGTTCCCGTCGGAGGAGGCCCTGGTCTCCCTGCGGACCATGTGGGACCACCAGAACGATTTCTCCTGGGGAGGGGACGACCGGTTCGAACTGGACGAATCCGTGGACATCGGCCCCGACCTCCACGGAGTTCTCGACGCACCGGTCGGCGAGGGGGCCGGGCACGCCGCACGGATCCGGTGGGAGGGTCCGCACACCGAGGACGAAGCTCCGCAGACCCTGTTGGAAACGTACGCCGTCTACTTCGACGACGGCACTCCGGCGCTCCTCAGCGCCTTGCGCAGGCCGGAGGCGGAAAGCCTGCCCGCCCCAGAGGAGGCCGAGGTTCCGGAGGGGATTACCGGGATAGCCCTCTTCCCCCACCCCGATGAGTCCGGGACCGCTGGGTCCGGGTCCACGGCATGGATACCGATCGCCCTCCACCCCTCGGGGGAGCAACACCTGGTCGCCCCCGCGTTGGCGGAGGCGGGCGGCGACTCAGGGCACACCGTGTACGACCCCTTGGACGACGACCTCCCCGTGGCGTACACCTCCCTGAACGAGGAGGGCCGCCCCCTGGAGTCGGGTTGGCTGAGCGACGGCGAGGTCCGGCCGTGACCGACGGGTCAGAGTGGTGTTCAGGGTCAGTGGCCGCCTTTTGAGTACTCTTCGCTGACACCCAGGAAAGGTGCGGTCTGATGAAGCTGGACGGAAACCTGCGCTACGTCGCCCTCGGGGACAGTCAGACCGAAGGCGTCGGCGATACTGACGGGGTCGGCGGGTACCGCGGGTGGGCGGACCGCTTCGCCGAGCGGCTGGCCGCCACGGGGGCCCGGGTCGACTATGCGAATCTGGCGGTACGCGGCCGCTTGGCCGGCCAGGTCCGCGAGCAGCAGCTCAAGCCGGCCCTGGAGCTGCGCCCGAACGTGGCGACGGTCTTCGCCGGGGTCAACGACCTCATCCGGCCCAAGTACGACGCCGACGCGGTGGTCGGAGAGCTGGAGACGATGTTCGCCGAGCTCACCGGGATCGGTGCGCGGGTGGCCACCCTGACCTTCCCGGACATCGCGCGGATCGCCCCGCTGGCCAAGCCGCTGGCACCGCGCGTGCTGGACTTCAACGAGCGGGTGCGCGAAGCGGCGGAGCGGCACGGAGTCGCGGTGGCCGACACCGCCGCGTACGAGATCGCCACCGACCCGCGCCTGTGGGGAACAGACCGGTTGCACTGCTCACCGGTGGGGCACGACCGGATCTCCGGCTCGGTGGCACACGCGCTCGGCATCCCCGGCAGCGACGAGTCCTGGGCCGCCCCGCTGCCACCTCTGCCCAGGCGGGGTGTGCTGCGGGCCACGGCTGAGGAGGTCCGGTGGCTGGGATCCTTCCTCGGCCCCTGGGTGGTCCGCCGGATCCGGGGCCGCTCCTCCGGTGACGGACGGACCGCCAAGCGGCCCGAATTGCGTCCCGTGGAGCTCTGACACCGGGCGGCCCGCCCCCCGGTCTCTCACCAGGGGCTCCCCTCAACCCATTATGCAACTTGTTGCATAATGGGGAGCGGTCGGCAGGACACCGGCCCAGAGGCACCCCGCGAGGAGACGTCATGAGCGAGTACCCCCACCTTCTTGAACCCTTGGACCTGGGCTTCACCACCCTGAAGAACCGCGTGATCATGGGCTCCATGCACGTCGGCCTGGAGGAGGCTCCACAAGGCTTCGAGAGGATGGCCGCCTTCTACGCCGAGCGCGCCCGCGGCGACGTCGGCCTCATTGTCACCGGCGGCATCGCCCCCAACCCCGAAGGCGCCACGTTCACCGGCAGCGCCAAGCTCACGGACGACGACGAGGTCGCCGAACACCGCCTCATCACCGAAGCCGTACACCGTGAGGGCGGCCGGATCGCCATGCAGATCCTGCACACCGGCCGTTACGCCTTCAGCGAGGAGTCCGTCTCCGCGAGCGCCATCCAAGCGCCGATCAGCCCCTTCGTCCCGCACGAGCTCACCGACGAGCAGATCGAGCGGACCATCGAGGACTTCGCGCGCTGCGCCGAACTCGCCCAGAAGGCCGGGTACGACGGCGTAGAGATCATGGGCTCCGAGGGCTACCTCATCAACCAGTTCATCGCCCCCGCCACCAACAAGCGCGAGGACCGCTGGGGCGGCCCGTTCGACAACCGCGTCCGGCTCCCCTTGGAGATCGTCCACCGCGTCCGCGAGCGCGTCGGCACCGACTTCATCCTCATCTACCGGCTCTCCATGCTCGACCTGGTACCGGACGGCTCCACCTACGACGAGGTCGTCGAGCTCGGTCAGCGGATCGAGACCGCCGGCGCCGACATCATCAACACCGGCATCGGCTGGCACGAGGCCCGCGTGCCCACCATCGCCACCTCCGTCCCGCGCGGCGCCTACACCTGGATCACCCAGCGCCTCAAGAAGGAGCTGACGGTCCCGCTGGTGGCGGTCAACCGGATCAACACCCCCGAGATCGCCGAACAGATCCTCGCCGAGGGCAAGGCCGACATGGTCTCGCTGGCCCGCCCCATGCTCGCCGACGCCGACTTCGTCGCCAAGGCCAAGGCGGGCAAGGCCGAGGAGATCAACACCTGCATCGGCTGCAACCAGGCCTGCCTGGACCACACGTTCAGCCTCAAGATCACGTCCTGCCTGGTCAACCCGCGCGCATGCCACGAGACCGAGCTGGTCCTCTCACCCACCCGCGTCCGCAAGAACGTGGCCGTGGTCGGCGCGGGCCCCGCCGGGCTCGCCTTCTCCGTCTCCGCGGCGGAGGTCGGCCACAACGTCACCCTGTTCGACTCCGCGGCCGAGGTCGGCGGCCAGCTCAACATGGCCCGCCGCGTCCCCGGCAAGGAGGAGTTCAACGAGACCCTCCGCTACTACCGCGTCCAGCTCGCCAAGCACGGCGTCGACGTGCGCCTGAACACCACCGTCGCCGCCACCGATCTCGCCGGCTTCGACGAGGTCGTCATCGCCACCGGCGTCAGCCCGCGCACCCCCGACATCCCGGGTGTCGGCCACCCGAGCGTGGTCAGCTACGTGGACGTGCTGCGCGGCGGCGCCGCGGTCGGTGAGAAGGTCGCGATCATCGGTGCGGGCGGCATCGGCTTCGACGTCGCCGAGTTCCTCACCGACGGCGGTGACGACGCCAGCCAGGACGCCGACACGTTCTTCCGGCTGTGGGGCGTGGACACCGACTACAACGAGCGCGGCGGCCTCGGCGCACCCGACCGCCCCGCCCCGCCGCGGGCGGTTCACCTGCTCCAGCGCAAGACCACCAAGGTCGGCAAGGGCCTGGGCAAGACCACCGGGTGGATCCACCGCCTCGAGCTGCGCCACCGCGGAGTCGACATGGTCGCGGGCGCCGACTACCGACGGATCGACGACGAGGGCCTGCACCTGACCGTGGACGGCGAGGAGCGCGTGCTCGACGTGGACACGGTGGTGGTGTGCGCCGGCCAGGACCCGCGCCGCGACCTGGCCGACGAGCTCACCGGCGCCGGGCGTACTGTGCACTTGATCGGCGGCGCCGACGTGGCCGCCGAGTTGGACGCCAAGCGCGCCATCAAGCAGGGTACGGAGCTCGCCGCCGCCCTGTAGCCCCGCACACTCTTTAGAATGCGCTCATGTCCCTGCCCCACGCGATCCTGACCGCCCTGCTGGAGAAGCCGTCCTCCGGGCTGGAGCTGACCCGGCGGTTCGACCGATCCATCGGGTACTTCTGGTCCGCCACCCACCAGCAGATCTATCGCGAACTGGGCAAGCTGGAGAAGGCGGGGCTCATCCGTGCGCTGCCGACCGGCTCCCCCACCCGGGGCCAGAAGAAGGAGTACGAGGTGCTGGCCTCGGGCCGGGAGGAGCTGGAGCGCTGGGTGGGCGACCCCGAGGACCCGCGCGACATCCGCGACCCCCTGCTGCTGCGCCTGCGCGCGACGGGCGTCGTAGGTGTCGGTGACGGCCTGGTCGACGAACTGCGCCGCCACCGCGAACTGCACGCCGCCCGGTTGGCCGAGTACCGCGAGTTCCAGCGGCGCGATGCGGCACGCGGATACGGGACCGAACGGGACCGGGTCCAGGGCCTGGTCCTCCAGGGCGGCATCGACATGGAGCTCTTCTGGGTGAACTGGCTGGACAAGGCGGTCGACGGCCTCACCGGGCCGGAGGGGTCCGAACCCGCTCGCTGAGTCCGCGCACGCGGGTTCCGCACGCGGTCGCACCCAGACCTCCGGGGTTCCGCGGCTCGGAACTCCAGGGGTCCGAGCGCACAAAAAACCGCCCCCGGCGACTGCCGGGGGCGGCTGGTGGCGGTGGAGGAGGGATTCGAACCCTCGAAGGGTTGCCCCTTACCCGCTTTCGAGGCGGGCGCCATCGGCCACTAGGCGACTCCACCGAGAGGAACTCTACCGGATACGGCGCAGTGCAAAAAACCGGATCAGTAGATCCGAGCACATTTCCGCGATGCCCTCACCGATCAGGTCGGGTGGAACAACTTCGGGACGGTGGTTCTGCCGGGGGTCCCTGACGAGGTCCCACATCGAACCCGCCGCTCCGGCCTTGGCATCGCGCGCCCCGTACACGAGGCGGTCCACTCGAGAGAGGACCGTGGCGCCCGCACACATCACGCAGGGCTCCAGCGTGACCACGAGGGTGCAGCCGGACAGGCGCCACTCCCCGTAGGCCTCAGCCGCCGCACGCAGGGCCAGCACCTCAGCGTGCCCGGTCGGGTCGCCGGCGGCCTCGCGCTCGTTGTGCCCGCGGCCGAGGACGGCGCCGTCCGGCCCGAGAACAACGGCGCCCACGGGTACGTCGCCGGCCTCCAGGGCGAGTTCCGCCTCGGCCAGGGCGGCACTCATCGCTTCGTCGACAGCCCTCCGGTCGAACTCGGGCAGGTCCGCCACCCGGTCACAGCCTCATGGCATCGAGGATGTCGGCGAAGCCGGAGCGTTCGGCCACCACCGCGAGGACGTCACTGGGCAGGACACCGCCGCCCGCCGACAGCGAGCGCAGTTCGTCCTCGGCCACCCCGAGGTCGGCCAAGAGGACACCGTCACCGTCCGGTCTGGGGTCGGGGCGGGATCCGGCGCTTTCGGTCGGCATAGGGGCACCGAGCCCGCCGGCCTCGGACAGCACGCCGGCCAACGGGTGGTCGTGTACGACCCGGCCGTCGGAGAGGTAGACGCGGGGATCCGAGTCGTACGTGTCCACCCGGACAAAGGCGAACCACTCGTCATCAGCCTCGACGAGCAGCAGGGTCAGGTCGCTGTCCCAGTCCGCCGAGAAGTCCAGCATGAGGTCGGTGATGTCGTCGATGACCTCCACGTCACCGAGATCGACCTCTGTTCCCCGCCACGTCTTCCCGTTGGGAGCGAAGACAGCTGCGAAGGTCGACACCGCTTGCCCTCCTGTTTCTCCTGGTGGTTTTCCAGGCGATCCCTACCCCATCGCGTCAAGTACACGCTGGAAGGACTGGGCGAATCCCAGCCGTTCGGACACACTCGCGAGCACCTCGTCCGGATAGAGGTCGAGGTCGCCCGCCAGAGCTCCCAGTTCCATCTCGTCCAGACCCAAGTCGGAGACGACCGACAGGTCACCCGCGGGCAGGACCTGGTCGAGATCGTCGTCGTCCGGCAGGTCGATATCCAGGTAGTCCAGAACGTCTCGAGCGACCTGCCAGTCGACGGAGGCGGTCACATCGGACAGGAAGAGGGTGACCTCCTCGCCGTATACCCGGACGATGATGAAGAAATCGTCGCCGACCGATACCAGGCCGAGGGAACCGCTGATGCTCGGCTGCTGGCGGAGGGCGTGGATCAGCCCCTTGAGGTCGTGTGTCAGCGCCACGGGGAGGAGGTCGACTTCCCAGTACTCCTCTTCCCTGTACGCGACGGCAGCGAAGTCACCCGAGTCGTCGTCACCATGATCGAGCACTGTCATCGTCACCCCAACCCGGACGGTGTGTCGGTGCGGCCGAGTGGAGCCCGGCCCGCCCGTGCGAGTGCCATGGTAGCGATCACTCTCACCCTGCCTTCGCCGCTCGTCCGCCGTAGATCGGACCTAACGTTCTCATGAGAGGCCGGTCTCCCGCTCCCCCGTGGGCGATCCCGTGCCGCACAGTTCCGCACCCCGCGGCGCCGCGCCGCAGAAAGTGCCGGTGGAGCGACGCGGGAGGGCCCTGGTACGGGTGATACGCGCGGTTAGACTCGGGCAGGCCCTTCCCCTCATCAACAGTCCCGTTATCCCAGCTCACCCGGAGAACGTTTTGGAAACCCTGGTCGTCGACCACCCCTTGGTCGCGCACAAACTGACCACCCTGCGCGACGTGGGGACCGACTCACCGACCTTCCGACGGCTGACCGACGAGCTGGTCACCCTGCTCGCCTATGAGGCGACACGGGACGTTCGCGTGACAGAGGTCACTATCGAGACCCCGCTCGTAGAGACCACCGGAAGCCAGCTCACGCGTCCGACCCCGCTCGTCGTACCGATCCTGCGCGCCGGCCTCGGCATGCTCGACGGTATGACCCGCCTCCTGCCCACGGCCGAGGTCGGATTCCTCGGCATGGCACGCGACGAGACGACCCTCCAGCCCGCCACCTACGCGGACCGCCTCCCCCAGGACCTCTCCGGCCGCCAGTGCTACGTGCTGGACCCGATGCTGGCCACCGGCGGCACCCTGGCCGCGGCGCTGAAGCTGCTCGTCGAGCGCGGCGCCGACCACATCACCGCGATCTGCCTCCTTGCCGCGCCCGAAGGACTGACCGCCGTGGAGCGGATCCTGGCCGATTCCCTGCCCACCGACCACGGGGCCACGCTGAGCGTCGTCACCGCCGCGGTGGACGAACGCCTGAACGAGAGCGGCTTCATCCTCCCGGGGCTGGGTGACGCGGGCGACCGTCTGTACGGCTGCTCCTAGCCCACGCACCGCCCTCACACCGAGAGGTTGAGCGCCCACCCGGATCACCGGTTGGGCGCTTTTTCGGTTCTTTTGGGGACGGAGTGAATGAACGCCCGAAAATCGGGCATTGGTCCCCTAGCGACCACAGCTACCCGCCCGTAACCCCAGGTCGAGCCCGCTTGACCGACCTCCGAGGCGACACGGCATTGCATTAGCCGAATTCATTTCGAGATTGGAACGTAACAGATTAGAGTGATCATGGTTCCTGACCACCCGTAACCGGGCAGACCCGCCAGACCGAAACCACCCCACAAGGGGCTCAGCCCAGTGATAGCCGTACGTCGCCGCCGGTTTCCGGCGGGGCACTCCGGCAACCCTCGAGTAGCTACACAAAGCCCCCGGACGCACACAGAACGTACTGTTCCGCCCTCCGCTGCCCTAAGGAGTGAAATGCCCGAGAACCCCTCCCCCTCGACGACCCAGGCCCCCCGCGAGGCCCATTTCAGCCCAGTCGTGAATCGCCTGGCTTCGGAGTTCTCCGGCGTACACCACTCCTCCACCGTCTCCCGGTGCGTGGACGCCGCCAAGCACGGCGCCCAGGACGTGACGGGGCGGGCCACCCCGGAACTCGTGGAGCGCATCGCCCGCCAACACCTCCAAGTCCTGGCCCTGGCCTTCGCGGAACAGCGCTGACCCCACCAGCCCCCGTTTCGGACACGCACTTCCGCGCACTTCGGAAGGTGAAGAACCGGGAGTCCCGCCCCCACACTCGGGAAAGCCCGGATCTCCTCTGCAGGACCCAGCGGCCGGATCCCGCGCGGGTGCACCGCCTCGAAGCGGCACCCTCACCCTCCCGCACCACCCTGACCTGCACCTGAGCGGAAACACTTTCCGGACTACCATTCACGGGGTTAGCAACACCGCCGGAACCGGACACAGTCCGCAAGCGTCGAACGTCCGACATACCGCCACGCCGAGGGTGTGCCCCTGGCTTTACGGGCATGATGGTCGATGGAACAATCACTGCTGGGTTGGTGGGTCAGGTGGATTCCAAGGGGAGCCAGTCGTGGCGAAGTTGAAGAAATGGGTCGGCTACGCACTCATCGCTTTTGTGGCGTTTTATCTGCTCACGCAGCCGGAAAGCGCCGCCGGGGTCATCCAGAGCATCCTGGATCTGCTGGTGGATGGTGCGGAGTCGATGTCCCGATTCGTCAACGCGCTGCTGCCATAGGCGGATAGGTCGGGTGTCATGAGGCTCGTAGCTTCGAGTAACGCGGCTCCAGCGTCAGTCAACCGGTACCTCCTGCCGCACGAGCAGGACGTCGTGACCATCCGTCGGCATCCCGCGGTCCTCATCGGCCCGGTCGCCGCGGTGCTGGCCGCACTGGTCGTCGCCGGAATCCTGAGCAGGACGATCGGTACCGGCGCCAACGGCAACGCGACGCTGGCCGTCATCTGGTGGCTCTGGCTGCTCGTGCTGGTGTGGTTCGTCTGGCGGGTCGCGGAGTGGTCCGTCGACTATTTCGTGATCACCTCGGCACGGTTGTTGTTGACCACGGGATTGATCACCCGCCAGGTGAACATGATGCCGCTGGGCAAGGTCACCGACATGCGGTTCGAGCGCACTCTGCTCGGCCGCTTCCTCGGCTACGGGACCTTCGTCATGGAGTCCGCGGGTCAGGACCAAGCACTCAGCAAGATCAACTTCATTCCCTACCCCGAGCAGCTCTACCTCGAGGTCGTGGGACTGATCTTCAAGGAGTAGGCGTGCTGGCCGACCGGTCGACGCCGTTCCCAGAGCACCCGTCCAAGTGACGGGTGCTCCTTCGTTTTCCAGGGCCTGTGGTCGGCCGGGCTCCTTGATCTCCCAGGCCCACGGCGCACGGGTCGGACCCTCCGTGACCTGGACCGACCCTGGTTCCCACTCTGTTCACCTTCCGTTCACCTTGAAAGCGCGCCAGCCCCCGCAGCCCGGCAGAACACGGCCGACACGGCGAAAGTGAATTGACTCCAAGGTGAACGTGGGGTTAACTTAGTCCATCTGCTAAGAGAACGAGGAGGGCTCCATGGCACGAAGGACCGACCGCGCGCCGCACCTCACTCGCTCCACGACCACCCCTCGGCGCACTCGATCCGCTGCCGCGAGCCGCCGCCTGTCCGGCCTGGCTCCGGAGCCCACGCAGGTCCCCCTGCCTCGCGAGGACGCCGACGCGACACCCTCGGAGCACCCGATCATGCACTGGGTCCTGGTCACCGACGAGATGGGCCGCACCCGGCCCGAGGCGCGCTGGCTCTAGACAGCCCCGCCCAACACAGCCCCGAAGGGCCGTTCGCACCGTGCGGGCGGCCCTTCGCCGTGTCGACCCCCCGGCCCGCGAAAGTGGCCGCGGTGGTGGCGACCCAGAGCCCCGTCATCGCTATGTCGACAAATCGGCAAGGCAATAAATGTCAATCCGGCTGTCCTTATATGGGAAGCAATGCCGCGACTGAGAGTGATGCCGGTCTCATTCGGGCACCATTGACGTGGAAAACAACGAGACGTATCGTCTTGCCTATGAGGCTCTACTTTTTCCTGTAGTCCGCACCGGACGCCCACGTTCCGAGCACGCGCACGTGCTGCCCAGCCTAAACTCCGGCAGAGGCGCGCTACTCCGTCGGCGTCACCACACCGCGGTCTCGTCAGGTCAGCCTCGTGCACTCCCCTCGATTTCGGACACTGGCACGTCTCTGTGCGCACGCCCGAATCCTGACCGGCTCTCCTGCGTCGACCAGCGGCCCCGAACGAACACCCCGCAGACCAGGAGGCCGCCTTGCTCAGAGCACGACTTCGCCAACACTCCCAACTCGTCCTCACCGAGGTCAGCAAGCGGTGCGACGACCACACGGTCCTCGACCGCGTCGATCTCACCATCAGCCCCGGCGAACGCGTGGGCGTCATCGGGGACAACGGATCCGGTAAGAGCACACTCCTACGCCTCCTCGCCGGGGAGGAGGTACCCGACAACGGCGAGCTCACCGTCCGTACTCGTGACGGGGTCGGCTACCTGCCGCAGACCTTGGAACAGGTGTCCGGCGGGGTGCTGACCGGCACGGTCGGCGACGCGATCGACGAAGCACTCCGGACCCTACGCGAACTGGAAGCGCGCCTCCGTACGGCCGAGGCCGGGCTCGGTGAAGCCACGGCAGAGCAACTCGACGCCTATGGCGACCTTCTCGCCGAGTTCGAGGCGCGCGACGGCTACAACGCCGACGCCCGTGTAAGCGCTGGCCTGCACGGACTGGGGCTTCCAGACCTGGAGCGGGACCGTCCGCTGCGGACACTGTCCGGCGGAGAGCGTTCGCGGCTGGCACTGGCCGCGATGCTCGCGGCATCGCCCGAGCTCCTGCTGTTGGACGAGCCCACCAACGACCTGGACGACCGCGCGGTCACCTGGTTGGAGGGACGCCTCCGTCGGCACCGGGGCACCGTCGTCGCCGTCACACACGACCGGGCCTTCCTCGCTGGGGTGACCGACACCGTACTGGAGGTGGACCGGGAGACCCGGCGGATCACACGCTACGGCAACGGATACGACGGCTTCCTCGCCGCCAAGGCGGCGGCACGGGCACGCTGGGTCCGCGAATACGAGGGCTGGAAGCTGGACCTGGCCCGACACCGCAGGCTTGCCGAAAACAATGTGGCCGCTATGGAGGCGATCCCGCGCAAGATGGCCAAGGCGGCCTTCGGGCACGGCGCGTTCAAGATGCGCGGGGCCAACCACGGTGCCATGGGCCGGGTCCGCAACGCCAAGGAGAGGATGCGCAGACTCAACGAGAACCCGGTGGCCCCACCCCCGGTGCCCCTGCAGATGACCGCCGAGTTCACCGGTCCCCGTTCGGAGGTCGACCCGGAACCGGTGGTGGAACTGGAGCGGGTCCGGGTCGAGCACAGGCTGGACGTGCCCGAGCTGGCCGTGGACCCGGGCGAGAGGGTTCTGGTCACCGGCCCGAACGGGGCAGGCAAGACCACCCTGCTGCGGGTCATGGCAGAGGACCTGGCCCCGGACTCGGGGAGGGCCATCCGCACCGGTTCCGGACGGACCGGTTTTCTCCGCCAGGAGAACGCCGCCGCACCCGCGGGGCAGACCGTGCTCCAGGCCTACGCGGCCGGACGTCCCGGCCCCTCCGAGGAGTACCGGGACCGGCTCGCGGCTACCGGCCTGTTCCGGTTGCGCGAACTCGACCAGGCCGTGGCCTCGCTGTCCGTGGGCCAACGACGCAGGATCGAGGTGGCCCGACTGGCCTCGGGCGCTTACGACCTCCTGCTGTTGGACGAGCCAGGCAACCACCTCTCCCCCGGTCTGGTGGAGGAGCTGGAGGAAGCGCTGTCCCGCTACGAAGGCGCCGTGGTCCTGGTGACACACGACCGGATGGCGCGTGACCGCTTCGTCGGCCGCCGCCTGGAACTACGCGAGGGAACGGTGGTCGGTGACAGGTCGTGATGTCGACGTATCTCTTTGTCGACTTTTCGGCTGGCCCATAAGTCGACTTATGTATTGACCGATATAACGGGGTGTGATCTTCACTGTCACACCCCGTACTCAAGACTCCGCCGAACCACGCAGAGGAGCTGGGCCTAGCCGGGCGCCATGTCGACGAATCGACTGTAGTGGCCCTGGAAGGCGACGGTCACGTCGGCGGTCGGGCCGTTACGGTGCTTGGCCACGATGATGTCCGCCTCGCCCGCGCGCGGCGACTCCTTGTCGTGGACGTCCTCGCGGTAGAGCAGGATGACCATATCCGCATCTTGTTCGATAGAGCCCGATTCGCGAAGATCAGATACTTGCGGGCGTTTGTCGGTGCGCTGTTCGGGACCACGGTTCAGCTGGGACAGCGCCACCACGGGCACTTCCAGCTCCTTGGCGAGGAGCTTGAGCGAACGCGACATCTCGGAGACCTCCTGCTGGCGGCTCTCCACCCGGCCGGGTGAGCTCATCAGCTGGAGGTAGTCGACGATCACGAGCTTGAGGTCGTGCTGCTGCTTGAGGCGGCGGCACTTGGCCCGGATCTCCATCATCGACATGTTCGGTGAGTCGTCGATGAACAGCGGTGCACTGGCCACCTCGCCCATCCGTCTGGCCAGCCGCGCCCAGTCCTCGTCGGTCATCAGGCCGGAGCGCATGGTGTGCAGCGGAACGCGCGCCTCGGCCGAGAGCAGGCGCATGACGATCTCGTTGCGCCCCATCTCCAGGCTGAAGAAGACGGATGTCATCTCGTTCTTGATAGACGCGGCACGCGCGAAATCCAGGGCCAGCGTGGACTTCCCCACGGCCGGCCTCGCGGCGATGATCACCATCTGGCCGGGGTGGAGGCCGTTCGTCAGCGCGTCGAAATCAGCGAAGCCCGTCGGCACACCGGTCATGCTGCCGTCGTTGGCGCCGATGGCCTCGATCTCGTCCAAGGCACCGGGCATGATGTCACCGAGGACCACGTAGTCCTCGCCTGTGCGCTTCTCCGCGACCTTGTAGATCTCCGCCTGCGCGTGGTCGACGAGGTCGTCCACCTCGCCATCACCCACGTAACCGACCTGGGCGATGCGGGTACCGACCTCGACCAGGCGGCGCAGGACGGCGCGGTCCGAGACGATCTTGGCGTAGTAGCCCGCGTTGGCCGCTGTGGGGATCGCCTCGGTGAGGGTGTGCAGGTACGGTGCCCCGCCGACCCGGGTGGCCTCGCCCCGCTTGGTCAGCTCCGCGTTGACGGAGATGGCGTCGACGGGCTCGCCCCTGGAGAAGAGGTCGACGACGCTCTCGTAGATGATCTGGTGCGCCGGACGGTAGAAGTCCGCGGAGCGGATGATCTCGACGACCTGGGTGATGGCGTCCTTGGACAGCAGCATGCCGCCGAGGACGCTCTGTTCGGCCTGGATGTCATGGGGTGGGGTGCGCTCGTATCCGCCTTGTTCAGGTGGTTGCTCAGCGACACTCACGTATTACTCCCCACACCGGCCGCGTGTGCGACCCGGGCCGGGCCGCCCTCCCAGGATGCCCCATCCCGGACGCGGAGGGCGCCGTCCGACAGACCTGTGGACAAGTCCTTACCATCGCATCCGGGACCCCGCAGGGCATTGCACACACAGGTTGTGCACATCTCCTGTGGATAACTTTCCCGACGAGTGACAATATCCCCCTTGAACTGCGAAAACACCGGTGAATACCGGGGCGTGCAAGATGTCTCACAGGGAGGCTTTCCACAGGTTATCCACAGGCTTCCCAGTCCTTGTGGATAACCCCACACCGCCCCTCGAACGCCTGTCCGGTAATGTGGCTCCGTCATGGCCACACTCCTCTCGGCAGCCCCCTTCCGGCACCGCCACGACCGCGAGATCTTCGCCCTCGCGATCCCCACGTTCTTCGCGCTGATCGCCGAACCGCTCTTCCTGCTCACCGACTCCGCGATCGTCGGCAGCCTCGGCACACAGGCACTCGGCGGGCTCGGGGTCGCCGGTCAGGTCCTGCTGACCCTGGCTGCGGTGTGCATCTTCCTCGCCTACGGGACCACCGCCGCCGTGGCCCGCAAGTTCGGCGCGGGCGACATTCCCGGCGGCATGCGGGACGGGGTACACGGCCTCTGGCTCGCCCTCCTGCTCGGAGTGGCAGCGATCGGGATCGGCTGGCCGCTGGGCCCGTGGATGATCGACCTCCTGGGCGCCTCCCCCGAAGTCGCGCCCTACGCCCTCACCTACCTGCGGATCAGTCTGCTGAGCACACCGTTCCTCCTGGTCGTCATGGCTGGAACCGGGGTGCTCCGCGGGCTCCAGGACGCCCGGACCCCGCTCGTGGTCGCGGTCGCCTCCTACATCGGCAACGCGGTGCTGTGCGCGGCCTTCGTGTTCGTCTTCGACTGGGGCATCGCCGGTTCGGCCTGGTCGACGGTGCTCGCCCAGGGCGCGGGCGCGTTCTGGTACCTGGCGACCATCGCCCGGTCGGCTCGGCGCGAAGGGGTGTCCCTCCTGCCGACCGCCGCCGGCCTCCGGACCTCCGCGTCGGCCGGGTTCGCCCTGTTCCTGCGCAGCGTGTCGATGCGGGTGGTCGCGCTGGTGACGACGGCGGTCGCGGCCAGGCTCGGCGATGACTCGATCGCCGCGCACCAGGTCAGTTACAACATCTGGGCACTGATGGTCTTCGCGATGGACGCCATCGCCATCGCCGGGCAGTCGATCGTCGGGCGCTACCTGGGCTCCGGCGACGTGCGCGGCACGAAGGACGCCACGCGGCGCATGGTCGAGTGGGGCGTGATGTCGGGGGTCGTGTTCACGGTCCTGGTTTTGCTCGTACTGCCCTGGGCGCACATCCCGTTCACGTCCGACCCGCACGTGGCCGTACTCATCATGGCCTCCCTCGTCGTGGTGGCGCTCATGCAGCCGCTCAGCGGGGTCACGATGGTGCTCGACGGCGTCCTCATGGGCGCCGGGGACCAGCGTTACCTCGCGTGGGCCTCGCTGTGGACGATGCTCGTCTTCCTGCCCTGCGCCCTCGTCATCCCCCAGCTGGCGTCCTCCGACCTGTGGGGGCTCGTGGGGCTGTGGATCGCCTTCTCAGTCTGGATCCTGGCCCGCGCCGTCACCCTCGGTCTGCGGGCACGGGGCGATGCCTGGCTGGTCACCGGAGCGACCCGGCCCTAGGATCCGGCGGGAACCCTGAGAGCACGCAGGTGGGGACGACGGGTGGCGCAGGGAGCGGGACACACGGAAAACCGCCCCTGCGGCGGGCGGCAGGGGCGGTTGTGGTCCCGGCTGTCAGGGGGACGTGTCGAGGTCCCCGACGGTGGGGCCGTGGTAGAAGGTCGCGACCCGCTCCGCCTCCGGGACGTCCGGGAAGTTCGGCAGCTGGTCCAAGCTCAGGTCCTCCCCCACGACCCGGCTAAGGTGGCTGAGCTGCTCCCGGAGCCGGCTCCCGACGTCGTCGCGCAGCTTCGGCAGCATCGCGTAGAGCTCGTCACCCGGGCATGCGGTGGCGTTGTAGTCGCGGTGGCCCACGATCGCGTCCTGCGGGTCCAGCTGGTAGACGAGGCACAGCCAGCTGCAGGTGTCCACCAGTGCCGAAACCAGGCTTCCGGGCGGGGCCGCCGACGAGTAGGTGCCCTCGTTCTCGATCCCGATGGTGTGCGAGTTGTGGTCCGCGGTGTGCGCTCCGAGCGCATGCCCGCCGCCCTGGATCGCCTTGAGGGACTGGTCACGCCCCTCCATGATGTGCCCGCCGCGGCTGATAGTCAGCTGCTGTCCGGTATCGTTCCACCCGTTGCTGTCCATGTGATAGCTCTGAATGGATCTCGACAGGCTGGCGGCGTGACTGGTCGACGTGTCGGACACGTTCGCGGTCGCGGTGTGATGGATGACGATGTGGGTCGGCGCTTCGGCCAGCACCTCGATCGATCCCCGGGGCGAGCGCGCACCCCAGTCCGACCGGGTGTAGACCTTGGGCATCGCGGCCGCGGAAGCCGGTCCCACCGCCGAAACCCCCATCGTGCTACCGAGAAGCACTCCCCCGGCGGCCAAGGCCGCTCCTCGCAGCATGGTCCTGCGGTCCACCGCCAGCGGGTGGTTGGTTTCGGGTCGTCTCTCAACGGCCATCGGTATGCTGTCCTCTCCGTGCGGAGCATCGCGGGACGCGACGCAACACAGAGAACACGATAGGTTACATAGAGTGTTCAACCGGTGCTTTTCACATTTTCCGCGTGTTCGGACCCGCGTTGCCCGGAACGCAGAGAACCCCGCCCCTGGCGAAGAGGGACGGGGTCCGAGACCGGAACGGTCAGGTCAAGGGATGATCCCTAGACGCCGACGATGTCCAGCTTGATCGTCGCGGCGACCTCAGGGTGCAGGCGGACCTGGACCTTGTGGTCACCGACGGACTTGATCGGGTTCTTGATCTCGATCCGGCGCTTGTCCAGCTCGGGACCGCCGGTGGCCTTGACGGCCTCGACGATGTCCGCGGGCGTGACCGAACCGAACAGACGACCACCCTGACCAGCGCGCTGCTTGAGGCGCACGTTCAGCGCACCGACCCGGCCGGCGACCTGCTGGGCCTCGTCCAGGCTGCGGATGTCACGCGCCTTGCGGGCACGCTGGATCAGGTCGATCTGCTTCTGACCGCCACGGGTCCACCGGATGGCGAACCCACGCGGCAGCAGGTAGTTGCGGCCGTAACCGTTCTTCACCTCGACGACGTCGCCGGGGGCTCCGAGACCGTTGACCTCGTGGGTCAAAATCAGCTTCACGACAAAAACCTCCCTCGGATATCGACGCTAGCGAGCGGTGCTGGTGTAGGGCAGCAGGGCCACCTCGCGCGCGTTCTTGATCGCAGTCGCGACGTCGCGCTGGTGCTGGGTGCAGTTGCCGGTCACCCGACGGGCGCGGATCTTGCCGCGCTCGGAGATGAACTTACGGAGAAGCGTGGTGTCCTTGTAGTCGATGTAGGACTGCTTCTCCTGGCAGAAGAGGCAAACCTTCTTCTTGGGCTTGCGCGCTGCCGGCTTAGCCATCGTGGTGCTCCTTCGCAAGAGCCCCGGGGTCTTCCCGGGGATGGGCTGGGACATGTGAGTACTGGCTCGGCGCCCCTGGACGCCGGGCCGGGTGTTACGCGGGGTGGACGCCGGTTAGAACGGCGGCTCGTCGGAGAAGCCTCCGCCGCCGCCACCGAAACCGCCGCCACCGCCGTTGGTCGACCACGGGTCGTCGGCCGGGGGACCGCTGCGGCCGCCCTGGCCGCCCTGGCCGCCCTGGCCGCCCTGCGGGCCGCCGAAGCCGCCACCCTGGTTCCCGTAGCCGCCGCCCTGGGGCTGGCCACCACCGAAACCGCCACCCTGCTGACCGCCGAAGCCGCCACCCTGGCGCTGCGTCTTCGTCACCTTGGCGGTGGCGCTGCGCAGAGCCGGGCCGACCTCTTCGGCGTCGATCTCGTAGACGGTCCGCTTCTCACCCTCACGGGTCTCGAAGGACCGCTGCTTCAGGCGGCCCTGCACGATGACGCGCATGCCGCGCTGGAGGCTCTCGGCCACGTTCTCCGCGTACTGCCGCCAGACGGTGCAGGTGAGGAACATGGACTCGCCGTCCTTCCACTCACCTGCCTGGCGGTCGAAGGTGCGGGGCGTCGAGGCCACACGGAAGTTGGCGACCGCGGCTCCACTGGGCGTGAAGCGCAGCTCAGGGTCGTCGACGAGGTTGCCGACGAGCGTGATCTGGGTTTCGCCTGCCATGGATCGGCTCCGGTTCGAGATAGTTCGGATCAGGCGGTTTCGCCTGCTCCCCGCATCATCCACGCCCCTAGAGACAGAACAGTCCTGGGGCCGAAAACGGAAGGTGCGGGGTCAGGGGGTCAGGGCACCGAGGTGCCTAGTGAACCTCGGGACGCAGAACCTTGGTGCGGAGCACGGCCTCGGCGATGCCGAGCTGCCGGTCGAGCTCCTTGACCGTCTCGGGCTTGGCGGTCAGGTCGATGACCGCGTAGATGCCCTCGGAGTTCTTCTCGATGTCGTAGGCAAGACGACGCTTGCCCCAGATCTCCGTCTTCTCGACCGAGCCGCCGTCGTTGCGGACGACACCGAGGAAGTTCTCCAGCGACGGGGCGACCGTGCGCTCGTCGAGGTTCGGGTCGAGGATGACCATGATTTCGTAACGACGCATAGGCGTACGTTCCTCCTCTGGACTGTTGCGGCCATGGAATCTCCATGGCAGGAGGGCAGGAGCCCGGGGTTTCGCCGCCCCGGCCGGGCTGGGGCGCACCGCTCGGGCTCTGAGCCATACGGGAGCCAAGGTTACCAGCAGCGGAACACCGCCGAGGCGGTTTGTGGAGTACCCGACCAGCGTTCCCGCACAACGGAGCACGTCGCCCGGGAACGGGAACGCGTCGCCCGGGAACGGCGGAGGGCCGGCGCCGGAGGGTTCACCTCCGCGCACCGGCCCCCGCCACAGCTACCGACCGATCATTCCCTCGGCCTGATCAGACTGTTGTTGCGCTCGTTGTCCGGGCCCGGGAGCCAGGGCCCCTCGTCGTCTTCGTCATCGTCCTCTTCGCACTCCGGATGCCCGGGATCGATCTCACAGTCCACCTCTTCCTGACCGTCGTCCTCCTCACAGGTCGGGTCAAGCGGGTGACACTCTTCCGGGTCCGGCTCCAGCTCGCAGTCGGGTTCACGCGGGTCGCAGTCCGGCTGGGTCGGCTCCTCGCTGGGCTCCTCGGTCGGAACCTCCTCAGGCTCCTCGGTCGGGGTCGCCGTCGGCGTCGGCATGAAGCTCTCGTCCTGGCCCACCCACGCGGGTTCCGGGAACGACTGCGGATCCTCGCCCTCCATGGCGATCTCCATGAACTCCTTCCACACCTTGGCCGACGTGGTGCCACCGAAGATCTCGCCCGCGTTGGCGTCGAACTCCAGTGGATCACCGCTACGGCGGCTGATCCCCACTGAGGTGGACAGCTGTGGTGTGTATCCGACGAACCATGCCGAAACAGCGTCGGAGGAGGTACCGGTCTTACCGGCCACGTCCCGGCCGTCGTTGAGGGCCGCTTCGCTCGCTCCGCCCTCGACGACCGCCTGCTGCATGGCGTAGGTGGAGTCCGCGGCGACGTCGTTGGGGACGACCTCGGTACCGCTTTCCAGCTCGTCCTGGTCGTTCGGCGTACGGACGTTGCCCTCGCCGTCGACGACCTCGGTCACCATGTGCGCGGGGAAGTGGCGCCCCTCTGCGGCGAAGGTGGCGTAACTGCTGGCCATGTCCAGGGCGTTGACCTGGTGGGTGCCCAACGCGACAAGCGGCCCCAGAGTGGAGGTCTCCTGGCGGGCCGGGTCGACACCCATATCCACCGCGAGCTCGTCCACTCGGGACTCCCCGACCCGGATGGCCAGGTCCACGAAGCTCGTGTTCACCGAGTCCGCAGTGGAGTCGATCAGGTCGACCTCGCCGTAGTCGACGTCACCGGAGTTGTTCACCGGGCTCTGCAGCCCGGGGAACTCGCGCCCGTTGTCACCGTCGAGCACGGTGCGCAGCCCGATCTCGTCCATGAGCGCGCGGGCGAGGACGTAGGGCTTATAGGCCGAACCCGCCTGGGTCTGGTGGACCAGAGAGTTGTTCTCCACCTCGGCGACGTTCGGGCCTCCGTTGAACGCGACGATCTGGCCCGTGTCCGGGTCCACCGCAGTCAGGCCCTTCATCGTGTCCTCGGCCTCACCCGGGGGCAGGATGTCGAAGGCGTCGGTCGCGGCGTTCATCAGGTCCTCGTCGAGCGAGGTCTTGATGACGTACCCCTCGGTGGCCAGTGCGCCGCCGTCGATCTCGTAGCGCTCAGTGACCTCTTCGAGCACGGCCTGCCGCACGTAGCCCAGCCTCGGGTCGCCCTCGGTCTCCTCGGGGTTGTACTCGACGGTCTCGGGGATCTCCAGCGCGTCGGCCTCGGCTTGGGGCAGGCCCCGTTCCCCGTCGGTCTCCTCGTGCATCTGCGCGAGCTGGCCCTGGAGGTAGGGCCAGCGCTCCTCGTTGAGGTACGTCTCGGTCCAGGAGCCTTCGGCGGGGTTCTCGAAGTTGCTGGGCATCTGGATGACCAGGCCGAGGTAGGCGCCCTCCGCGTGGTCCAGCTCGCTCACGCTCTTGTCGAAGTACTCCTGCGCCGCCATCTCGATACCCGAGGCACCGCGGCCGAAGTAGATCGTGTTGAGGTACATCGTGAGGATCTCGTCGTGGTCGAGCTGCTGGTCCAGCTTGATCGCGATGAAGATCTCGCGGATCTTGCGGGTCAGCGGCTCCTCGCCCTCGAGGTCGCTGTAGTAGTTGCGGGCCATCTGCTGGGTGATGGTGGAACCGCCGCCGGCGTCACCCCGGGAGAGGATCGCCCGGCCGATACCCATGAGGTTGATGCCGCGGTCCTCGTAGAAGGTGCGCTGCTCCGCACCGAGGACGCCGTCGACGACCTCCTCGGGGATGTCCTCCCGCTCGACAGAGACCCGCTGGACCTCACCGGTGGTGATCGCGAGGTCTTCCTCGCCCTCTTCGCCGGCCCACATGATCTGGGTCGCCGAAGCGGTCTGCTCCGCGTTCGTCGTCAGGTCGCCCTGGTCGGGCGCCATGGCGTACAGCACCGCGAAGGCGGCCACGCCGCCGATGAACATCAGCCCGCAGAACGCCAGTGCGGGCTTCCAGGCCTTGGACAGGAAGCGCTTGAACCAGGGGCGGTCGTCGGGCTCGTCCGCGCGGGGACGGCGGCGGCCACCGCCGCGGCCGCCGGAACCCCGGCCTCCGGCCCCGTGGGCG